>JBAYOZ010000145.1:0-4928 GCA_041677965.1 Pusillimonas sp. | reverse complement strand
TCAGTCAATTTGACCATCACAGACACTGGGGAAAACCATGAAGGAACGAGTTGCCGTTTTGGCGCTGCATTATCAGAATGAGGTCTTGCATCCCGACGGAAAAATCCGGGTAGGGGTGAACGACGAAAGCGTGCGCGAGCGTGTACTTGATGGTGCCGCGCGCCTGCTGGCGATGGCGCGCGAACATCAGGCCCCCCTGATTCATGTGCGTATTGCGTTTCGTCCCGATTACGCCGATTGCCCGCGCAATACACCGATTTTTCGAAAAACGGTTGAATTGGGTGCGGTCAAGGAGGGTGAGTGGGGCTCTGAATTCATGGTGCCGTTTCAGCCCTTGACGAACGAAAACGAATTTGTGGTGACTCACCAGCGGATCAGTGCCTTTGCCGGCACCTGTCTGGAAAACCTGTTGCGCATGCTTGATGTGCGTCATCTGGTGGTGGGCGGTGTGGCCACCCATTCCGTGGTCGAACACACTGTGCGTGAAGCGACTGACAAGGGGTATGAAGTGACAATTGCGGCTGACGCCTGTGCAGCGGGTTCAGCCGAATTCCACGATGCGGCGCTGCGTAGTCTGGCGTTTATTGCCGAAGTGTCTGACGTTGCCGCTGTCACCGCACGTTTTGCGCAAGGCTGAGGTCTTGCGGGGTCTTGCCCCGCCAAACCAGCAGGGCGTGTCTCAGGCCGGTTCTGGTCGACCGGCCTGTAGGGCGCGCTTCAAACCCCCATGTAACGCACCCACAGGCTGCGGTCGGCATCCAGTTCGGCCGAGCTGCCTGTCCAGACGATCTTGCCGCGCTCAAGAATAATGTGCCGGTCGGCCAGGCCAACCAGCTTGTCAACGTATTTGTCGACAACAAGCGTGGTTTGCCCCTCATTTTTCAGCAAGGTCAGGCATTTCCAGATTTCTTCGCGGATCAGCGGGGCCAGGCCTTCGGTGGCTTCGTCAAGAATCAGCAGGCGCGGATTGGTCGACAGCGCCCGGCCGATGGCCAGCATTTGCTGCTCGCCGCCCGACAGCTGCCCACCCATGTTCTGGCTGCGTTCGGCCAGGCGCGGGAACAGGTCATAGATGCGCTCGAGTGTCCATTGCCGGGCGTTGCCGTTGCGGTTGCCCGCAAACGCGACCAGGTGTTCGCGAACGGTCAGGTTGGGGTAGCATTGGCGCCCTTCGGGTACGATGGCAATGCCCAGCCGGGCAATGGCATCGGGGCTCAGTGCGTTCAGTTCCTTGCCTTCCCAGGCAATTTTCCCCTTGGTGGGTTTGACCAGGCCCACCAGGTTTTTCAGCGTGGTGCTTTTACCCATGCCGTTGCGGCCCAGCAAGCCAATGACCTCACCTTCATTAATGGCGAAATCCATACCGAACAGTACGGTGCTGGCGCCATATCCTGCGTGCAGGTTCTCACAGGTGAGCATTTGTTTTTCAGCCATGCGATGTCTCCGAGCCTAAATACACTTCCTGAACTTTCGGGTCGTTGCGGATCTGGTCAACGGTACCTGTGGTGATGACCTTGCCGTAAACCAGTACCGAAATGCGGTCGGCCAGCTGGAATACGGCTTCCATGTCGTGCTCGATCAGCAAAATGGCCATATGCTGGCGCAGCCCTTTGATCATTTCCACAACGCGTGCAGACTCATCTTGCCCCATGCCGGCCATGGGCTCGTCAAGCAGCAGCACTTTCGGGTTGGCGGCCAGGGCCAGTGCGATGTCCAGCTGGCGTTGTGCGCCGTGGGGCAGGCTGCCGGCAATACTGTCCAGTACGGCGTCGCCTTCCAGCCCCACCTTGGCGCCCAGTTCGCGCGCCTTGTCATTCAGAAGCCTTTCGTTGTTGCGAATGCCAAATACCTTGAAATTATTGCCGTCGTGGGCCTGCACCGCCAGACGCAGGTTGTCCATGACGCTGATGTCCTTGAACAGGTTGGTCACCTGGAAGCAGCGCGACAAACCGGCATGTACGCGTTCGTGGGCCTTCAGGCCGGTGATGTCGCGGCCATCCAGCGTGATGGTCCCGGCATCAACGGGCAGCAGGCCCGAGATCAGGTTGACCAAGGTGCTTTTGCCGGCGCCATTCGGGCCGATCAGGGCGTGCACTTCGTTGGGGTTGACGTCAATCGATACGTTATCGGTCGCCCGTAAACTGTGAAAGTTCTTGATCAGGCCTTTTGCTGAAAAAAGACTCATGCCTGCCTCCGGATGAATTTGAACAGCCCGCCAGATTGCGTTGCCGATTCGCGGCTGACCAGGGCCCACAGGCCGTTGGGGGCAAACAAGATAATGAGGATGACCAGCAAGCCCATGGGCCAATGCCAGTACTCGGTAAGCTGGGGCAGAAACTCTTTCAGCACGCCCCACAGGCCGGCGCCCAGAATGGCACCCCATTTGTAGCCCATGCCGCCCAGGGCCACGATGACCATCAGTTCGGCGGAGTGTGTCCAGTGAATGGTGGTGGGGCTGATGAAACCGTTTTGCGTCATCATCATGGCGCCGCCCAACCCTGCAACGGCCGAGCCTATGACAAAGGCCTGCAACTGCAGCTTGAATGTCGGGTACCCCAGGGCCTGCATGCGAACCGGGTTGTCGCGGATGCCGGTAATCGTCTTGCCGAACCGTGAGTCAACCATACGGTTGAAGAAGGCAAAGGCCAGAATGAACGCGGCCAGAACCACGGCATACAGTGTGTTGGTGTCCATCGGGTCAAAGCCAAAGCCGAATGTCAGCGGGGTCGACAGAATGTAGCCATCGTCACCGCCATAACGGCGCAGCGATACGGCAACGTAATACACCATTTCGGCAAAGGCCAGGGTACTCATCAGGAAATAAATACCGCGGGTGCGCAAGACCACCAGACCGATCAGGGCGGCGCCAATGGCGGTAATGGCCGTTGCGCCCAGCCACAGCAGCCACACCGAGGTGATGCCGGCTTCGACCAGTGCCACCATGGCGTATGACCCGATGCCGATGAAGCCGGCATGCCCCAGGGCGATCATGCCGCCATAGCCCAGCAGGAAGTTCAGGCTGGTGACGATGATCATCAGGATCATCAGGCGCATCACAAAGCCGGTGTAGTAGTCAAGACCGAAAAACTCTGAAAAATAAGGGAAGCCTGCCAGCAAAATGATGCCAAGCAAGGGAACCCAGGCGAATGTTTTAGTGGTGTTGCCGGGCATATTGTTATCCTCGTGCAGGGAAAAGACCGGTGGGCTTGCACGCCAGCACGACGATCATCAAGACGTACATCAATACGCTGGCCAGCGCGGGCCCGACATCGGCGGCGATCACGGGTGATGCCACCTGGGCAATCAGGGCCGGCATGAACGCGCGCCCTGCGGTGTCGACGATACCGACCAGCAGTGCGGCAATGAAGGCGCCCCGGATCGAACCGATGCCGCCAATCACAATCACTACCATGGCCGGAATCATGAATGAGTCACCCATGCCGACCTGAACTGCCGTCACCGGTCCCATCATGGCGCCGCCAATGCCGGCCAGAGCCGCCCCCAGAACAAAAATAATGGTGAACACCTTGCGCACCGGGATGCCCATCAACTGGGTCATGGTGCGATTCGAGGCGCCAGCGCGCACCAGCATGCCCAGGCGGGTATGGGCCATCATGAAATACAGCGCAATGGCGGCAACGATACCCACGGCAATGATCAACAGCCGAAAGGCCGGGTAATCCAGACCGTCCAGCAGCGTAACCGAGCCGCTCAGCGAGGGTGGCGTAGCGGCCATGATGGGGGCCGGGCCCCAGATGTATTTCACCAGGTCGTTGCAGATAAGAATGACGCCGAACGTCGCCACCACCTGATTCATGTGGGTGCGGGTATACAGGCGCCGGACCAGAAGTATTTCCAGTATGGCGCCGGCCAGCATGGTCAGGGCCACCGATATCAGTACCGACAGGGTGAATGAATCGGTAATGCCATAGGCGGTTGCAGCGAAATAGGCGCCAAACATGAAAAGTGACCCGTGGGCCAGATTCATGGTGTCCATTACGCCGAACACGATAGTCAGGCCAGCGGCCATCATGAACAGGATCAGGCCAAGGCCCACACCGTTCATGAGCTGTTCAATAATCGTCAAGCTGTTCATGGGGGTTCTTGTAAAGAGTTGCCGAAGGCTTGAAAAAGCCAGGAGGAGGTCATTCTTGTTGAATTCGCGGGTAGCGACTATCCGAAATGTGCAGGGGGGCAGGTCTGATTGTCCGAATCAAGCAAAACCGCCCCGTTTTACGGGCTTTCCCCAAGACCTCTGCCATAACCGGACAACGCCTGCAAGTAACGGCTATTGCCACAATGCCCGACGTAATAAATTGCTTCCACGGAATGACTCTTGAACCGTTTGGAGGACAACATGAGCATCAGCAACGAGGAAATTGCCGGTCTGGTTCGTTCAGACAGCGTACATAAACGGGTTTACACAGACCCTGAAATTTTTGCGCTTGAAATGGAGCGCATCTATGGCCAGGCCTGGATTTATGTCGGCCACGAAAGTCAGGTGAAAAATCCTGGCGACTACCATACGACCCGGATTGGTGACCAGGACGTCATCATGACGCGCGGTGCCGATGGCAAGGTTAATGTGCTTTATAACCGCTGCCCGCACAAAGGCTCGCAGCTGGTCGCCAAAGGTGATGGCAATGTCGGGAAATTCTTCCGTTGCCCTTATCACGCCTGGACTTTCAAGTTGGACGGCTCGTTGCTGTCGGTGCCTTTGCGCAACGGCATGGAAGGGACAACATTTGACAAGTCGCATCCTGATTTTTCGATGCGTCCCTTGGCCCGTGTTGACTCGTATCGTGGCTTCGTCTTTGCCAGCCAGTCGGCAGAAGGTCCCGATCTGGTGACGTTCCTTGATGGTGCCGCATCGTCGATTGATAATCTCTGTGACCGTTCGCCCGAGGGTGAGGTTGAGGTCGTCGGCG
>JBAYOZ010000144.1:0-4931 GCA_041677965.1 Pusillimonas sp. | reverse complement strand
TCGACGGCTTCTTCGGTGGGTGGCTCGCCAGGACGCATCATGCGATAGATCGCCACGCGTGCCGCCATTTGGTCGGCAGTATCGTCAGTGCGCAAGGTTTGCGAAATATATGGACCACGATCAAGATCGTTGATGTACAACGTCTGGATTTCAGTAATTCCGGCGGCGCGCAAGTCGGCCATCAGGCCTTCTGTAATCTCGTCATTGGCATTGGCCACCACTTCACCCGTGTCGGGGTCAACGATGTTCTTGGCCAGTACGCGACCAAACAGGAAGTCTTCAGGCACGGAAACCTGTTCGACGTTGGCGGCTTGAAGGTCACGCAGATGCTTGACATTGATACGCTTGTCTTTTTCGACAATGACCTTGCCCGAGCGATCGGTAATGTCAAAGCGCGCCATTTCGCCTTTCCAGCGCTCAGGCACGAAATTGAGCAAACCACCTTCACTCTTGATGGTGAACGTGTCAAAGTCGAAGAAGTACGACAGAATGTCTTCCGAAGACATGCCGATGGCTTTGAGCAGAATCGAAACCGGCATCTTGCGACGACGGTCGACACGGAAGAACAGTACGTCTTTGGGGTCGAATTCGAAATCAAGCCACGAGCCGCGGTAAGGAATCACGCGGGCCGAAAACAGCAATTTGCCCGAGCTGTGCGTTTTGCCACGATCGTGCTCGAAGAACACGCCGGGTGAACGGTGCAGCTGCGAAACGATAACGCGCTCGGTACCATTGATGACGAACGAACCCGTGTCGGTCATGAGCGGAATTTCGCCCATGTACACTTCTTGTTCTTTGACTTCCTTGATGGTCGGTTTGCTGACCTCACGATCCATCAGGACCAGACGCACCTTGGCGCGCAAGGGCGAAGCATAGGTAAGACCACGCAACTGACATTCTTTGACGTCAAACACCGGCTCGCCAAGTACATAACTGACGAATTCCAGACGTGCCATCTGGTTGTGACTGACGATGGGGAAAATGGATGTAAAGGCAGCCTGAAGGCCTTCATCTTTGCGTTGGGAAGAGGGGACATCCGCTTGCAAAAATGTTAAGAATGATTGCAGTTGAGTCGCCAGCAAGTAGGGAACGTCTTGAACGTCCTCACGTTTGGCGAAGCTCTTACGTATGCGCTTTTTTTCGGTGTACGAATAAGGCATGAGCACTCCGACTCGAGGGGGTTACATGGGCCGTCAACCACGGCCTGGTTTACGACTCTAGAAAACCTTACTTAATGCAACACCTGATCAAATAAAGGTTTTCTGGAAACGCAAAAGCCCGGGAAGGCAAAAACCTACCCGGGCAGCAGCTGCAAGTATTACTTGAGCTCGACCTTGGCACCAGCTTCTTCAAGCTTGGCTTTGGCAGCGTCGGCGTCAGCCTTGGAAGCAGCTTCCTTGACTGTTTTAGGAGCGCCGTCAACCAGATCTTTGGCTTCTTTCAGGCCCAGACCGGTGATTTCGCGAACAGCTTTAATGACGTTAACTTTGTTCGCGCCAACTTCAGCCAGAACAACGTCAAACTCTGTTTTTTCTTCAGCAGCAGCGGCGCCGCCACCAGCTGCAGGTGCAGCAACGGCTACAGCGGCAGCAGCTGCCGATACGCCGAATTTTTCTTCCATGTCCTTGATCAGCTCGGACAGTTCGAGCACGGTCAGGTTAGCAACCGCGTCAAGAATTTCTGCTTTGTTCATTGCCATTTTTAGAACTCCAAATTTAAATAAATGCCAGGTTTGGGTATCGCTGTGTCGATCGCCAAAATTCCAGAAAGCTTACGCAGCTTCTTTTTGATCGCGTACAGCCGCGAGGCCGCGTACGAACTTGGTTGGAACTTCGTTGAGCGTACGCACAAATTGCGTGACGGGGGCTTGCATCGTACCCATAAGTTTCGAAAGCAACTCTTCGCGGGATGGCAGCGTGGCAAGAGCCATGACACCATTTACGTCAAGCACATTGCCGGGCAGAGCCCCACCTGTGATGACGAGCTTGTCGTTGGTTTTAGCGAAACTGGCGAGCACTTTGGCAGCAGCGACCGGATCTTTACTGACGCCATAAATAAGCGGTCCAGTAAGATTTGCCGACATGCCTTCAAAAGGCGTACCGGCGATGGCGCGGCGAACCAGCGTGTTTTTGAGAACACGCAGATACACACCCGACTCACGCGCTTGTTTGCGCAATACGGTGACGGCAGCGACGTCCAGACCACGGTACTCTGCTGTAACAATCGATTGGGCGCCTGCAACTTGTGCTGCGACTTCTTCGATTACTACCGCTTTCTCTTTACGATTGAGACTCACGGTTTGAACACTCCATCTAATGACGCCTGAGACGGTCTCGGGCGTCTACCGAATGCGGCGCTCCTGGTCGAGTTCTTGGACAACAAGAATTCTTCCATGGGCGCCGTCTGCGCTGGAACCGGAAGTAATGAATTAAATCCGGAATTAAGCCTTGACCTGTAACAACGGGTTTTGGCTCCAGCGGTCTTTGACAGCAACACCCGAAATTCCGGGTGCAGCCCAAAGTTCTTTACTGCCGGGGTAATTAAACCGCCAGCGAAGCGATTTCGACGCGAGCACCGCCACCCATAGTGGATGAAACGGCAACCTTGCGAAGATATACGCCTTTTGCAGCAGCAGGACGAGCCTTGTTGAGGGCGTCGATAAGTGCTGCCAGATTGTTTTGCAGTTGTTCGACTTCAAATGAAGCGCGACCAATTGTTGCGTGGATGATACCGGCCTTGTCTGTACGGTACTGAACCTGGCCTGCCTTGGCGTTTTTCACAGCCTGGGCAACGTCAGGAGTAACCGTACCGACTTTCGGGTTAGGCATCAGGCCGCGAGGACCGAGCACCTGACCCAGGGCACCAACAATACGCATGGTGTCTGGCGAAGCGATGACAACGTCAAAGTCGAGGTTACCGGCTTTGATCGAGTCAGCCAGGTCTTCCATACCGACGACGTCAGCACCCGCAGCTTTTGCGGCTTCAGCCTTTTCGCCCTGGGCGAAAACAGCAACACGCATTGTTTTACCAGTACCGGCAGGCAAAACAACAGAACCACGAACCAGCTGGTCAGATTTCTTGGGGTCAATACCCAGCTGAACAGCAACGTCGATGGATTCGTTGAACTTGGCAGTGGCGGTTTCTTTAACCAGAACCAGTGCTTCATTAACCGGGTACAGTTTGGTGCGATCGATTTTTGCCTTGATCGCAGCGGCGCGTTTACCGAGTTTGGCCATGTTTATACCCCTTCAACCGTAATGCCCATGCTACGGGCGCTGCCAGCAATCGTGCGAACAGCAGCGTCAAGGTCGGCGGCTGTCAGATCGGGCATTTTGGTCTTGGCAATTTCTTCAGCTTGTTCGCGTGTCAGTGTACCGACCTTGTCGGCATTCGGACGTGCAGAACCTTTCTGGATGCCGCTGGCCTTCTTGATGAGAACGGCCGCAGGCGGCGTCTTCATGATGAAGGTGAAGCTCTTGTCGGCGAAGGCCGTGATGACAACAGGAATTGGAAGACCAGGTTCCAGGTTCTGCGTTTGCGCATTGAACGCCTTGCAGAATTCCATGATGTTCAGACCGCGCTGACCCAGTGCGGGACCAATCGGTGGTGATGGATTTGCCTTACCAGCTGGGACTTGCAGCTTGATAAAGCCGACGATTTTTTTCGCCATGCTTAGCTCCTTGCGGGTACATTCGCCATCACTTTAAAAAGCGAGGCTCCCCGGGGTTGATAATTCAGACCTTTTCGACCTGACCAAAATCGAGTTCAACAGGTGTAGCACGGCCAAAAATGGTGACCGATACCCGCACTTTGCTTTTCTCGTAGTTAACTTCTTCGACGTTGCCGTTAAAGTCGGCAAACGGACCTTCTTTGACGCGAACGGTTTCGCCCACTTCAAAGAGGATTTTAGGACGGGGCTTCTCGACGCCTTCTTCCATTTGCGAAAGGATTTTCTCGACTTCGCGTTCGGAAATAGGTGCAGGTCGATTGCCCGACCCACCCAAAAAGCCAGTTACCCGGTTTGTATTCTTTACCAGGTGCCAGGTATCGTCGGTAAGTTCCATTTCGACCAGAACGTAACCGGGATAGATACGGCGCTCGGTGATGGATTTTTTGCCACCCTTGACTTCGACGACTTCTTCGGAAGGGACGAGGATGCGACCGAATTTGTCTTCCAGACCAGCGCGCTCAATGCGTTCCACGAGCGCACGGTGGACACTTTTTTCCATGCCGGAATAGACATGGACAACATACCAGCGTTTACTCATGATTTACCTCCAGCCCAGCAACAGACCGTAAATGGCCCAACCCAGGGCTTTGTCGGTGAGCCAAAGCATAATGGCCATGACCGTGACAAATGCAAAAACAATGCCTGTCATTTGCATGGCTTCTTTGCGAGTAGGCCAGATTACGCGCTTGAGTTCACCGTAAGAGTCGCGACCAAAACTGATGGTGCGACGGCCAGGCTCGCTGGACCATGCAACCAGGGCCGCAATGATCAGGCTGGCAATGAAAATGGCGACGCGAACAACAGTTGGCTGATCGTCGAATACCGAAAACGCAACGATGCCCGCGACAATAACGAGTACGGACAGCACCAGCTTGACCTTGTCGAGCGTGCCGTTGACGGTTTCTACATTGGTATTTGACATATTCAGCTGTGACGTTTGGCAGGGGCAGTAGGAATCGAACCTACAACCTTCGGTTTTGGAGACCGACGCTCTGCCAATTGAGCTATACCCCTAAACCTGTCAAACGTACGGGCAATACCCGCAACGCTTTAACGATAGTGGCAGCGGGTTGAACCCGCCACCAAATAACTGGCTAAAACCTTAGGCGATGATTTTAGCAACAACACCGGCGCCGACAGTACGGCCACCTTCGCGAATCGCGAAGCGCAGACCTTCTTCCATCGCGATCGGGGCGATGAG
>JBAYOZ010000143.1:0-4934 GCA_041677965.1 Pusillimonas sp. | reverse complement strand
TTTCGGTAAAGAGGCCGCGCTCAGCGCCGGGCTTGAAGTGGCCCGTGGCCAGGTGGTGGTCAGCATGGATGCCGATTTGCAGCACCCGCCTGCGCTTATTCCTGAAATGCTGGCGCGCTGGCGTTCCGGTGTGGACATGGTTTATGGCGTGCGTGCCAGTCGTCACGATGAGTCCGTTTTCAAGCGGGTAGGTACCAAGCTGTTCTATCAGCTGATGCGTACGCCGGGCGGCGTGCAGGTGCCCGAAAATGCGGGTGATTTTCGTCTGATGGATCGTTCAGTGGTGGATGCCTTGCTGTTGCTGCCCGAGCGCAACCGGTTCATGAAAGGCCTGTTTGCCTGGGTGGGGTTCAAGGCCGAGCCGTTCTACTATCACCCGCCCGAACGGTTGCATGGCACCACGACGTTCAGGCCATTCAAGCTGTTTGGTTTTGCGATTGACGGGTTGACGGCCTTTACCACCTGGCCGCTGCGGGTGCTGAGCGTGGCCGGCATTCTTATTTCTTTGCTGTCACTGGCTTATGGCCTGTTTACGGTCGTCAAGTACCTGTTGTTTGGTGACGAGGTACAGGGTTTCACCACGCTGGCGACGGTTATCCTGTTTTTCGCGGGGGTCAACCTGATTTCGGTGGGCGTGTTGGGCGAGTACATCGGCCGCATTTTTGGTGAAGTGAAGCAACGACCCGTGTTCATTGTGCGTCAACGCCTGGGGGGCGGTCTGGATGAGGCGGTGCTTGCACGTGCGCGGGCAGCAGGTCCGGGCGTGCGCGGTACGGACTCAGGGTCTTCAGGTGCGGCGTTGTCTGAAGGCCCAGAAGCGGCCCAAAAAGAACGTCATGACCGCAATGCCCACCAGGATCAGGGCCAGTAGCAGGTCGTACCGGATGGTGGTGGCATGCAGCAGCCAGGCATAGGCCGCTTCATTGATGACAAAGCCGGCGGCAGATACCAGGAAGAAACGGCGCAGTGCCTGCGCAAACGGGGCTTTCTGGTGACGAAAAGTCAGGGTATAGTGGCCCGCAAACGAAACCCCGAATGCTGTCAGCCAGCCCAGTACGTTGGCCAGCAAGGGCGGGGTGCCCAGCATCGACACCGCAGCAACTACCACCAGCCAGTGGGTCGCTGCGGCGGCGCAGCCCACCATTACGAACCAGGCGACCTGGCCTACAATTTTTTTCATGATGATCAAACGCGAACCGGCCAGCGGTAAAAGTGGCAGACCGCTTATTGTATGCGCCGATGACTTCGGCATGAATGTTGCCGTCAATCGTGCCGTGCTGGATCTGGCCGTGCTTGGGCGGCTTAGTGCAACAAGCTGCCTGGTTGATGGGCCCTGTTTTGACAGCGGGGCCGCGCCGTTGCGCGAAACGGCCTTGCAAAAAGGCTTGCATCTGAATTTCACCGATGACCTTGGCCAACCGGGCTTGCATCGTCCACTCAAAGCGCTGATCCGTGATGCGTATCTGTATCGTCTGGATACGGCCCAGGTGCGTGAGCAGGTCGTGCGCCAGCTTGATCGCTTTGAAAGCGTCATGGGTGCAGCCCCCGATTACGTTGATGGTCATTTGCATGTGCATCAATTACCCCAGATACGTGATGAGCTTTTTTTTGAGTTGGCCCGGCGTTACGCAGGCAAGCCGGGGTTCTGGGTTCGCAGCACGGTGGTGCGCCCGCAGCCGACCATGCCACGTCGTTTGCGCATCAAAGCCCGCATTATTCAGCGGCTTGGTGCCAAAGCCATGGTCAGGCTGGCTGAAAAGAACGCGTTTGCAACCAATCCGGGCTTTCTTGGTGTTTATGATTTTCAGGGCGGCGGCAAGGTCTATGCCAGCCATGTGGCCGCCTGGCTGCAGGTTGCGCAACCCGGTGATGTCATGATGTGTCACCCCGAGCGTTATCATCCCGATGACCGTGATATCGATCCGCAACGTAATGTCGAATTCGATGTGCTGGCAGGTGGTTTGTTCACGCGCTACCTGCACCGCTACGGTTTGTGCGTGCAGGTGTAAACTTCATATGTTTGAGTCAATATTCAGGCGACTGGCTTTGCCGGTCGCGGCACGAAGGAGCAAGTGAAATGGCTGTACCAGTAAACAGGCTTACGGAAAACTTTGCAGTTGCCCCGCAGCTCGCTGCTGCCGACATGGCTGCTGTGGCCGCCTTGGGGTATAAAAGCGTCATCATCAATCGTCCCGACTTTGAAGGCGGCCTTGACCAGCCCCAGGCGGCCGAAGTTATGGCTGCTGCCAAAGAGGCCGGTCTGCAGGTTGAATACCAGCCTGTGGTCAGTGGCGCCATTACGCCTGCCGATGTCGCACGTTTTGCCGAACTGCTTGATACCTTGCCAGGGCCTGTGCTTGCGTATTGCCGCAGTGGTGCCCGTTGCACCAACCTGTACCAGGCCGCCAAGGCTTGATCTCACGCAAAAGCCGGGCAGTTGCCCGGGTTTATTTTTTCTGGATTCGTTCGTACGATTAGGTATTGACGTCAACTAAAGGTTAAAACCATGTTCAAGAAAATTCTTCTCCCTACCGACGGTTCAGCTCTTTCGGCACAGGCTGCGAATAAAGGCGTTACGTTTGCCAAAGAAATTGGTGCCGAGGTGGTTGCATTGCACGTGGCCCAGCCTTTTGCGGCAACAGTGGGCTTTGATGGCATGGCGGCGGCATATGCCATTACCGATGAAGACTACGAAAAAACCGTTGCTGAACAGGCTGAAAAATATCTTCAGGCGGTTGTCGACCGTGCCGAAACGGCCGGGGTGAAAGTGTCCAAGGTGGCTGCAACAAACTTTAACGTTGCCGACGGTGTCGTTGACGCCGCTGAGGCGCACGGCTGCGACCTTATCTTTATTGGTAGCCATGGTCGCAGCGGCTTGTCGCGTTTGTTGCTGGGCAGTGTGACTGCCAAGGTGCTGAGCCTGGCCAAGGTGGCCGTGCTGGTTTACCGTGTGAAAGACGACAAGTAATTTATCTGCTGGTGTTGGTGCGTGGGGTAGTTGTGGCGTGTTAACGCCGTTTGCGCCCCGCGCCGTAGTGCTGTGAAGGGTCTGGCCTCACCATACGGCTGTATGGTGGGGCTTTGTTTTTCAGGCCACTTTTCGCGGAAGCAGGCGGTCGCGGTATTTCGAAACGGCAGCCAGAGTCAATTCGTTCAGGCGGATGTCTGGCGCAGCCCCATTGGGGTAGGTGTCCAGGAAGTTCAGCAGGGCAGTGCGCATGCGAGGCTCCCAAAACTTCTCGATGTGGCTGGCCACACCGTCAAGGCCCTCGTCACGGTCGGGCATGGCGGCAAAAAAATCGCCAATCTGGTTGGCCATTTTGATCAATTGTTCAATCTTCACGATACGGGTTCCTGGCTGCAAAGGTATTCGGGGTGGGTATACACCGTGAAGCTGGTCTGGCGTGCAAAGCCGGCCAGCAGTATGTTCAGGTCGTGTGCACGACGTACGGCATAGGCGGTGGGTGCAGAGATCGCAACGACAGCGTTGATGCCGGCAGCCGCCGTTTTTTGCACGATCTCGAAACTGGCCCGGCTGGACATGACCACAAACCCCCCGCGTTCGCGCAGCTCCGGGAAACGGGCCAGGTAACCGACCAGTTTGTCCAGCGCGTTATGGCGGCCCACATCTTCCATCACCTGGAGCAGCTGGCCGCTGGCGTTGGCCCAACCCGCCGCGTGGGTGGCACCGGTTTGCTGATGCAGGGGCTGGTTGTCGCGCAGTTGCAGGCTGGCGGCCAGCAGGGCATGGGGCTGCAGGGGCATGACGGGAGCAGCCACGTGGGGCAGTACCCGTTCGACATCGCCCAGGCTTTCGAGCCCGCACAGCCCGCACCCTGTCGTGCCAGCCAATGTGCGTCGACGCTGTTTCAAGCTGTTCAGGCACGCCGATGCAATGGTAATTTGCAGGGTGATGCCGTTGGGGTGGAGCACAGCTTCGATATCGTAGATATCGGCAGGCGTGCGGATAATGCCTTCAGTCAATGAAAATCCACGCGCAAGGTCGTCCAGGTTCTGGGGTGTGGCCAGTACGGTGGCATGGCTGATGCCGTTGTATTCCATGGCGATGGCCACTTCGTCGGCAATATGGTCGGTGGTTGCAAGAAGGCCAGTGTCAGGCACATCGGTTGCGCCGACAGGGTCGGTTGTCGACACCGGGTCAAAGGTTAAACACCGGCCAAGACCAGACCCGGTCTGGTTGTAAAGCCAGACCGGTGCTTCGATAACCGGGGGGCGCATATTGCCGGCCATGGGGGTTAGCCGGTCTGGGCCGTTGTACTGATCCGGTTTTCAAGCAGGTTTTCCTGCAGGTGGGTAAACCGGTTCCAGTCATTTTGCCAGCTCGAAGGCTGGTTGACGCGTCGCACCTGTACGGCCGTAACCTTGTATTCGGGGCAGTTTGTGGCCCAGTCAGAGCTGTCAGTGGTAACCACGTTGGCCCCTGATTCCGGAAAGTGGAAGGTGGTGTACACCACGCCAGGCTGCACGTTCTCGGTAATAACGGCACGCAATACGGTTTCGCCTGACCGGCTTTGAATGGCGACATGGTCACCGCTCGTGATACCGCGGTCTTCGGCGTCGTGCGGATGAATTTCCAGTACGTCTTCGTGGTGCCAGACAACGTTGTCGGTACGCCGGGTCTGGGCCCCGACGTTGTATTGCGACAGGATGCGGCCGGTAGTCAGCAACAGCGGGAATTTGCGGGTGCTGCGCTCTTCGGTGGGCACATATTGGGTAATCACGAATTTGCCCTTGCCACGCACGAACTGGTTGATGTGCATGATGGGTGTGCCCTCGGGGGCGTCGTCGTTGCAGGGCCACTGCACGCTGCCGCCCAGGGCATCAATGCGTGCGAATGAAACGCCTGAAAATGTCGGTGTCAGGCGCGCGATTTCATCCATGATTTCTGCCGGGTGGCTGTAATCCATGGGGTA
>JBAYOZ010000142.1:0-4986 GCA_041677965.1 Pusillimonas sp. | reverse complement strand
TGCGTTGGCGGGCCCAATCAGCCACGCCTCGCCTCATGGGCAATCCAAGTGTGAGAAAAACGCTTTGTATCCAGGGTGTTCGGACCAGCTTGCGGAATCGCTGATATGCCCGATCATCGGTGCAATATTCGTCGCCATGGCTGAACAGCAGGGTGCCGGCGTCAGTTTGCAGCCGTGTCTGGTCGCCCAGCAAGGTGGCACCAATGTGGTCACACAATCGCTGTCCCATCAGGAAGTCCCGATTGCCGCGGCATAAATACAGGGGAATGGACTGGCGGGTGTGTTGCAGGGCAGCCAAGAGTTCAGCCAGCCATGCTGGGGGGGCATCGAGGCTATCGTCGCCCACCCACACATTGAAAATATCGCCACCCAGCACAAGGGCGTCGGCCTGTTGTGCCGCCTGCGATAAAAAAGAAAGGAAAGCCCGGTTGGTGTGTGGTGACTGTAGCCCCAGATGCATGTCAGAGGCCAGCCATACCGTACCGGGCAGGTGCAGCTTATTCAACGATGGTGGCTTTCTCGATAATGACGTCTTCAACCGGAACGTCTTGGTGGAAGCCTTTGCTGCCGGTTTTTACAAGTTTGATCTTGTCGACTACGTCTGTACCCTCGATGACCTCACCAAAAACGGCGTAGCCCCAGCCATTGCTGGTCGGTGCGGTGTGGTTCAGGAAGTCGTTGTCGGCAACGTTGATGAAAAACTGGGCGGTAGCCGAGTGCGGATCGCTGGTGCGGGCCATGGCCAGGGTGTAGCGGTTGTTGCGCAAACCGTTGTTGGCCTCGTTTTCAACCGGGTCACGCGTGTCTTTTTGTTTCATGCCCGGTTCGAAACCGCCGCCCTGAATCATGAAGTTATTGATGACGCGATGGAAGACTGTGCCGTCAAAAAAGCCGTCTTTAACGTAAGTAATGAAGTTTTCAACGGTTTTAGGGGCTTTTTCGGCATTCAGCTCGACCAGCATGTCGCCGTGATTGGTTTGAAGCTTGACTTTCGGGTTAGCGCTCATGGTTGTACCTTGTGAAGTAGTGGAAGAGGCGAAGGCCTGGGCGGGCAATACGGCCGGTAGGGCCAGCAAGGCGGCACAGGCCAGACCCAGTGCGCGTCGTTTTAGCGACGGCCGGGCAAAAATGGGGCGTAGTTTAAGGCTCATCGGTTGACAGGTGCAGGTTGGTTTTCAAAAACAGCTTTCAAGGCGTTGGCCTGAAGGCCTGCCGAGCGCAGACCGGCCTGTTCGGCCTGGCGGTACAGATCGTAGGCTTTCAGGGTATGGACCTTGGCCATGTTGGCCTTGGCCTGAACATAGCTGGGGTCTGCCCGCAGTGACATGGCCAGCGCATCGAATGCACGATCCAGGTTACCCTGAGCCAGGTACAGTGAGGCAAGGTTATTCCAGGGCTCGGGCAGTTCCGGGTACTGGGTGGTCAGTTCAAGGTAACTGGCTTGTGCTGCTTCAGTATTGCCGGTTTCAGCGTACGCCCGGGCTTTCAGAAACAGCAGTTGCACATCGTGCCCGGGTTCACCGCCGGCGGCGCGTTGGGCCTGGCGCTTTTCAATCACATCCAGCGCTTCGGCGGTGCGGCCTTCATTGATCATGGCGGCAATGCGGTCGGTAATTTGCGACGGTGTCAGGGGAATTGAAGTGTCAACACCTGGGGTCAGGGCATCAAGTAGTTTGGCCAACCCTTGCCAGCCTTGGTCGACCGGGGGCGGGTCGTTGAACAACGGGGCTGTGGTCGGGGGTGTTGACTGTGCCAGTGCCGCAGGCGAGCCGGCAAAACTGCAGGCGGCCAGCACAACGACAGGCAGGAAGCGACGAAAATTTTGAAACACCGACGTTTACCTATTGGGATAGAGTTGGGCTTGAGTTGCTATACTTATCGACCGCCATTTTAGCCTTGCTTCACATCAAACAAGTTTTACTAGCGAATGCTGCACATTTATAACACCCTTTCCCGCGGCAAAGAGCCCTTCAAACCCCTAGAGCCGGGCCATGTCCGCATGTATGTTTGCGGCATGACGGTCTATGATTTTTGCCATCTTGGGCATGCCCGCATGCTGGTCAGCTTTGATGTGGTGCAACGCTGGTTGCGCGCTACGGGCTACACGGTAACGTATGTACGCAATATTACCGATATTGACGACAAAATCATTCGCCGTGCGGTCGAAACCAACCGCAGGCTTGGCGAGGTTACTGATTTTTACATCGAGGCCATGCATGCCGACGAGCGGGCGTTGGGTGTTCAATCGCCCGATGCCGAGCCGCGCGCCACCGCCCACGTTGGCGACATGCTCGACATCATCGGTCGCCTGCAAGAAAACGGCCTGGCCTATCAGGCTGACAATGGCGACGTTAATTATGCGGTTCGCAGCTTTACGGGTTACGGCAAGCTGTCGGGCAAATCGCTCGATGACCTGCGTGCCGGCGAGCGTGTGGCTGTAGATTCCGGCAAGCGCGACCCGCTTGACTTTGTTTTGTGGAAATCAGCCAAGTCTGAAGAACCACCCGAATCCAAATGGGAATCACCTTATGGCCTTGGGCGACCAGGCTGGCATATTGAATGCTCGGCCATGAGCAAGGCCTTGCTGGGCTTGCCGCTTGATATTCACGGGGGTGGGCCAGACCTTAAATTCCCGCACCACGAAAACGAAATTGCCCAGACCGAAGGGGCATTCGGTGGTCAACTGGCCAACGTCTGGATGCACTGTGGTCCGCTGATGGTTGACAGCGACAAGATGTCCAAATCGTTGGGTAATTTCCGCACCATCCGTGAAACGGTGGGTGTGCCGGATTCGTTGTCTGCAGACTCAGCGTCGTACCGTGTCAATCTGCGCGAGGCCGAAATGTTGCGCTTTTTCATTGTGCGCAATCATTACCGCAGTATCCAGAATTACACCCCCGACAATCTGCGCGATGCGCAAAGCGCGCTCGACCGCTTGTATCAAACCCTGCACAATGTGCGGCCTGACGCCGTCGATATCGATTGGGCGCATCCTTCTGCTGCTGCATTTCGCGCAGCCATGGATGATGACTTCAATACATCGGGTGCTGTTGCCGTATTGTTTGAGCTGGCCAATGAGGCCAACCGCAACGCGTCAGCGCAGGCCAGCGGTTTGTTGCGTGCATTGGGTGGTTTGCTGGGGTTGCTGCAGGCTGACCCTGCCGCGTATTTGCAATCATCCAGCCGCTTCACAGCCTCGGGTAGTGCAAAGCCAGTCGACATGCTCGATACAGTGGCCATCGAAGCCCTGGTTCAGGCCCGCCTGCAAGCCAAGAAAGACAAGCAGTTCGCCCAGGCCGATGCCATCCGCGAACAACTGCGTCAGGCCGGCATCGAGCTTGAAGACAAGCCCGGTGGTGCCACGCAGTGGCGACGTGTTTAAGGGGGCATGCATGACAACCGTTCTGGAAGAAGCGCGCCCTGGTTATTGGGACGATGCCATTGCCCACCTCATACGGCGCGATCGCATTCTGAAAAAGCTTATTCCGCAACACAAAGACCAATATTTACAGGCACCCGCACCGGCGTTCATGACATTGGCGCGTGCCATTATTGGCCAACAGGTGTCGACCCGGTCGGCCGATGCTGTCTGGCAGCGATTCACTGAAAAATGCGGGCGTCGCCCGACGCCAGCGTCGGTTGTCGAACTTGACCTTGACGCGTTGCGTGCCCTGGGGCTGTCCAAGCGCAAGTCGGAATATATAGCCGACCTTGCTGTCCATTTTGCCGAAAAGCGTGTCAAGCCTTCGGCCTGGGCCAGCATGGATGACGAAGCGGTTATTGCCGACTTGTGCACAATTCGGGGTATTGGTCGCTGGACAGCCGAGATGTTTCTTATTTTTAATTTGCAGCGCCCCGATGTGCTCCCGCTTGACGATGCGGGCTTGCTTCGGGCGATTTCGTTACACTATTTCAGCGGTGAACCGGTATCGCGCTTCGAGGCGCGTGAAGTTGCCCAGGCGTGGGCCCCCTGGCGAACCGTCGCGACCTGGTACTTGTGGCGCAGTCTTGCGTCGGTGGCCAAGTAACACTAAAGTCGTATGATCCCTCTCTGGAACCCTAGCTCTTATGCGTAATACTTTTCTGGAATTTGAACAGCCTTTGGCCGAGCTCGAACAAAAAATCGAGCAACTGCGCTATATGCAGTCCGACTCCGCCGTCGACATTTCCGACGAAGTCAGCCGTTTGCAGCAAAAAAGCCAGACGCTGGCCAAGAACATTTACGCCAAGCTCACCCCATGGCAAACGGCGCTGGTGGCACGCCACCCGCAGCGGCCTTACACCTTTGACTACGTGCGAGAAATTTTTACCGACTTTCACGAGCTTCACGGTGACCGCATGTATGCCGATGACCAGTCCATTGTCGGGGGGTTGGCCCGTTTCAATGGCATCCCCTGCATGGTTATTGGTCACCAGAAAGGGCGCGACACCAAAGAGCGGTCCATGCGTAATTTCGGTATGCCTCGTCCAGAAGGCTACCGCAAGGCCTTGCGCCTGATGCGTCTGGCCGAAAAATTCCGCCTGCCGGTATTTACTTTTGTCGACACCCCCGGGGCTTATCCCGGCATTGGGGCTGAAGAGCGCGGTCAGTCTGAAGCCATCGGGCATAATTTGTACGCCATGGCCGAGCTTAAAGTGCCAATTATTGCCACCATCATCGGTGAGGGCGGCTCGGGCGGGGCGTTGGCCATCGCTGTTGGCGATGTGGTCATGATGCTGCAATACGCTACGTATGCCGTCATTTCGCCGGAAGGCTGTGCCTCCATTTTATGGCGTAGCGCCGACAAGGCCTCTGTTGCAGCCGAAGCGCTGGCAATTACTGCGCCGCGCCTTAAAGAACTGGGTCTGGTCGACCGTGTTGTCAACGAGCCCGTGGGCGGAGCCCATCGCGACCCGACCACCATGGCCAACCAGTTGGCGCGTGCCCTGGCCGACGCCTACCGCCAGGTGTCCAACATGAGCACCGAACAAATGCTTGAACACCGC
>JBAYOZ010000141.1:0-5008 GCA_041677965.1 Pusillimonas sp. | reverse complement strand
TGTGTATCGCCAAGCCATTACCAGTGCCGGCACCGGCTGTATGGCTGCCCTTGACGCCCAGCGCTGGCTGGAGAACAGTGGCGAATAAGCCCGGGCTGGCCGACCTTAAAAAACTGCGCAAACGTGCTGCAGAATCGGCCGCCCACGCTGCACAAGCACCTGCCCGGGGCACCCTGGACAGGCAGGCAGGTAAAATGGCAAAAACAGCGATGGCACCTGCCCAACCGCTGTCGCCACACGACCAGGCCTTGTTCCGGCAAACCATGCGGCATGTACACCCCCTGAAAGATACCCGCAGGGCAATCTTGCCGCCGGTACCGATGGCAGCAAAAGCCATCTTGCATGGGCGACGGGCGGCTGCACAAGGGGTGGAGCCTGGCCAGTTCCTGGCCGTTTCAGACCTGTTTTCACCCGCCCCGGCGGCCACTGACCCCGACAGCTACCTGAAACCCGGCCTGGGGCCCGATGTCATCAAGAACCTCAAACGCGACAAGTGGCCTGTTGAGGCCAGCCTTGACCTGCACGGCGCAACCCTTGAAAGGGCTCGTGAACGTCTGGACCAGTTTTTGCAATCATGTCTGGCCCATAGCGTGAAATGCGTGCGGATCGTGCATGGCAAAGGCTATGGTTCGAAAGATGGCACCCCTGTACTTAAAGAGGTAGTGCGACGCTGGCTGGCACAGTATGACGCCATTCTGGCTTACACCGAATGCAGCGAACAAAATGGCGGCAGTGGTGCGGTACAGGCCTTATTGAAAAAACCGTCTGAAAAAGGTTAAGCAGGCCCGAAACCATTAGCGCTCATAGCATTGAAACTGTAGCGTGTTGCTGCCAGGATTTCTGCCACTAGCGGCTAATGGCAAGCGCCGACTGCCAGATTATGACGGAGACGCCAATGCAAAAAGGCCAGCTTATCGCTGGCCTTTTTGCAGTTTTTGTTTTTATGGGTACCGCGTCTTGCCGTAAGCGACAAGTATTGTTATTACCGACTGTGCCGGTTTAGTTTTTTGCCCATGCAGAGCTTTGTCTCCTCACCTGCATGAAACGTATTGTGCACCACATTCAAGCAAGAGACACTTAGGGATTGCACCTATTTTGTGCGGCACCGCAACATCAAGGTGCACCACAATGGTGCCATTTTAGCGCATGGCAGCAGGTGTAAGCCCTAAGTGCCAAGACCATAAGAGTGCTTTAAAATCACGTAATTGCAGGCTTTTACAGCAAAAAAACGGCTGCCGGCACAACACCGGACACCCTGTCCCGTCAACCCCAACGCTCCTGTTGCATCGGCGCGCCCTGATTTCTGCGGAGGCATTCATGGAACTCTTCCCGAAGGAACCAGAGCTGGTAGGCCATCTGGCCTCGTACCGGCTGTTTCATTCCAGCGACCTGGAAGAAACCCGCAACACCGTAGGGCGTATCTTCAAACCCCACGAGCTGGGGGTACGCGGGCAACGGCAAAAGCTTGATGCAGAAATGGACCACCTGTCATTGGGTTCGGCCTCCATCAACCGTCTGCGCTACGGGGCCAATGTCACCATCGAACCCGAATCGCTCGATGATTTTCTGCTGGTGCAAATGCCCCTGGCCGGGCGCGCCGAAATCAGTTGCGGCCCTGAAACCATTATCTCGACACCAACAATGGCGTCTGTGCTGACGCCCTCATTGCCCGTGCACATGCAATGGCAAGGCATTTGCGACCAGCTTATTGTCAAACTCGAACGACGCGCCCTTGAAGCCGTATGCAGCTCTTTCCTGGGCCATGCCCTGCCCAAACCCATCGAGTTTCGTCTGGGCATGAATCTGGACCTGGATGGCGGTCTGGCGTGGCGCCAGCTCATCGCATTCCTGACAACCAGTCATTTCATCAACGGGGCCAACCAGCACAGCCTGGTCACCAGCCAGCTTGAGCAGTTGCTGGCTACCACCCTGCTTACGCGCCACCCGAACAACTACTCTGATGCATTGGCCAACCCGGCACCCACGCCCGAACTTCCTTACATCAAGCGCGCTGAAGACTATATCCGGGCCAATTGCCACAAGCCCATTACCATGCAAGACCTGGCACAGCATGCCCACATCAGCACTCGCAGCCTCTATAAAGGCTTTCAAGAGCATCGGGGTACAACGCCCATGGGCTATGTACGCCTGGTACGGCTGCAAAAAGTACGCGAAGCGTTGATACAGGCCCGCCAAACCCGCAGTTCGGTCAATGTGACCCAGGTGGCGCTTGAATGGGGCTTTGGCCACCTGGGTCATTTCACCCAGGCCTATCGCAAACAGTTCAATGAGCTGCCTTCGCAAACCTTGCGGGGCTAGACTGCAACTGCTTCTGGCGTTCCAGCAATTTACGCGTCACCACGCGGTAATCCCGCGCGTCAATGGGCATCAACCACTGCTTGAAGCGGATAAATGAACCAACGTTGATTCCAATTTCGTTCAGCATCTCGTCAACGTTATGCATCGAGAACGGAATAATATTGGTACCCCGGGCGTGCTTGCCCTCGGTCCGCTCCTCCATCCAGCGCAAGCGACGCTGCACGTGGGCTCGTTGCTGCTCGACAGACGGCAGGTCAAGCCCACCCATCAGGTCAGCCGCAATCCACAACGACGCCGCTTCGGCACTTAGCGGGCTGTAGAACGACGAGTTGTACCCGCAGAAATGCAGGTTGGGCACGGTTAACGGCTTGACCTGGCGGTACAGTTCGAAGTTGCCACGCTCGTCAGTGATGCGTGCCTGCAGTTCGTCAGAAAAAAATGGCACAACCTGCTTGAAACCGGTACCGCACACCACCAGGTCGGCAGGTACCGTGCGGCCATCGCTCAAGGTAGCCACAGGCTTGCCATCCTGCGCGCCCAGCGAAGTGATTTCACATTCACGGGCAATTTCAGAGGTACCGGCGGCAACCTGTTCGTACAACTCATCGGTTGAAAGACTGACTGTGCTTCGGGCGATACGGTCAAACGTTCCCTCGGGAATCAGGCCAAGCTTGTCGAGCTTGAGCTGACGCGTTGCTACTTTCTGCAACGACGAAATCATGCCATCGCGCACACCACTGCCCGGGCCGTGCAGGAATTTTTCGAAGCCTTTCACTTCGATATACGGAAACAAACCCTCGCCCATACGCGTCAGCATCAGGTATTTGAAGTTCAGGACATTCAGGATTTTGCGAGGCATCTTCCACAGCAACTCGCGGGCAATCACCTTGGTTGAGGCCGCCACCGTACCGATGGCTGCGGCCACGTCGCATGACGATTTGCCGTAACCGACGACCAGCGCATGCTTGCCACGGGCATCGTCCAGATTGTGGAAATCAGAGGTAGCCATCAGACGACCACCTGCGGCTTCGTACGCTTCACGACCCGGATAAGGCGGAATGAAAGGCTCGGAGAAAATGCCATTGGCCACCACCAGATTATCGAAATGATGTTCGGTTTCGGCACCGGTTTTGACGTTTCGTGTCTTGATCCGCCAGCCCTTGTCGCCGTCCTGATCGGCACTCAGTACTTCGGTATTGAGGTTGATGCGTCGGTCAAGGTCAAAGTGCTTTGCAAACGCCGCCAGATAACGCTGTACCTGCTCGCCGCTGGGCCACTCGGGGTATTCGGCGGGCATCGGAAAATCTGACAGAAAATAGGTATCTTTGTTGTTCTGGGTTTTAAGACCGGGATAACGTCGGGTCACACTCCAGACGCCGCCAACATCAGGGGCCTTTTCAAAAACAGTCACATCATGACCGAACTGGGTCAGAACCTTGGCTGACGACAGGCCGGCGAAACCGGCACCAATAATTGCAATTTTCATGGCTGTACTCCGGTTTATTCACACAGACGAGGAATGGCAGGAACGGCTTGCTCCGGGCCCATGGCACTGTAACCACCATCGATGGCCAGGTCAGTACCCGTAATGAATGACGCCCCGGGTGAGCACAAAAACACCACGCCCGCAGCGACCTCGGCCGGGTCACCGACACGACCGAGCAAGTGGTACGGCGCGGCCACGCGATCGGTCTTGGCACGGTCGCCACCGGTCAGCTCGTTCATGATGCGGGACCAGGTCCAGCCCGGCGATACCGAATTGACGCGGATATGATCAGGCGCCAGGTCCATCGCCATATTGCGGGTAAGCTGGGTAATGGCCGCCTTGGTCACGGGGTAAAGCCAACGGCCGATCTGGGCGACCTTGGCACTGATGCTGCTGAAATTAACGATGGCACCACCGCCGCGCTGGATCATGTGCGGGCGGCAGGCTTTCATCATCATGACGGCACCAACGACATTGACGTCATAGCTTTGATGCCAGTCGTCGCGTGATGCCTCGATACCGTTGTCAACGTAGCTGCAGGCCAGATTGACCAGGTAGTCAACCCCGCCAAAACGACTGACCGCCTGCTTCGCGCAGGCATCGATCTGGGTGTCATCGGATAAATCGGTTTTGACGAAAATGGCGCGATCACCAAGGCCGCTTGCCACCTCGTTGCCACCTGCCTCATCGATATCGGCAATTACAACGGCAGCACCGCGTTCGCAGAACGCTTTGGCAACCGCCGCACCAATCAATGTTGAACCACCGGTGACGATTGCCACCTTACCTTGCATGTCATGCATGGTCTTGTCTCCTGAATCTGATGTCATGGATGAGTTGTTTTGTTTGACAGTTGCATTATGGGCAAGCCCACCCTGCAGCGACTATCCCGCAACTGCCCATCGCTATCCCGAAAGTGCACAGCTGCAACAGCACACGTTCAGGTACGTGAAACACACCATGACCACGCTGGCAGGTTTCTGTGCCGGCGCAAACAGAAAACATCAGACCGGATCAAACACGATCACGTCGCGGTGTGTTGCATGTCACCATCAATTGACAACGCCTGGCCCGAGATCGAACGACCGCTCTCGGAAGCCAGGAACACGGCCATATCGGCAATATGCGCGGGATCAACCAGATATTTCAATGACTGCGACGACATGGCGTCGGCCGCCACGGCGTCCAGGGACCGGCCACTGA
>JBAYOZ010000140.1:0-5018 GCA_041677965.1 Pusillimonas sp. | reverse complement strand
TGGGGGCATCAAAACTCGACATCATGCGCAAGGTCGGTATTCCCGGCGCCCTGCCTTACTTTTTCGGCTCGCTGAAGGTCGCCATCACCCTGGCATTTGTAGGCGCGGTGGTTTCAGAAACCGTCGGTGCCAACAAGGGCATTGGCAAACTGATGCTCGACGCACAAGCTGCCTTCCAGGTGCAAATCGTATTTGCCGGTCTGCTGGTGCTGGCATTTCTGGGCATTATCCTGTATGCCATTACTGCGCTGGTTGAAAAGCGCTTTACCGGCTGGGCTTTCCGCGGCCAAAACCGTTGAACCGTTAGGCCTTGCAGCGCACGGGGTGTTGCCTCACCCTCAACAGGCGCCCCAGGCGCTTATTACCTCATTCAGGCATAAAAAAGCCGGGCCTCTTTAGATAGCCCGGCTTTTTTTATGCCTGACACCACAAAATACCTAGCCAAAACGCCCGGTAATGTAGTCTTCGCTTTCCTTGCGCTGTGGCTTGACGAAAATACTGTCAGTCTCGCCAAACTCCATCAGTTCGCCCAGATACATGTAGGCAGTGTAGTCAGAGCAACGGGCCGCCTGCTGCATATTGTGCGTCACGATAACCACCGTGTACTCACTTTTAAGCTCGGTAATCAGCTCTTCAACTTTGGCAGTAGAGATCGGGTCAAGTGCCGAACACGGCTCATCAAGCAACAAAACCTCGGGCTTGATAGCCACCCCGCGGGCGATGCACAGGCGCTGCTGCTGACCACCCGACAGGCTGTTGCCGCTTTGGTGCAGCTTGTCCTTGACCTCATTCCACAAGGCCGCTTTGGTCAGTGCCCATTCGACGCGCTCATCCATTTCCCCCCTGCTGAGCTTTTCAAACAAACGCACACCGAACGCAATATTATCGTAAATGCTCATGGGAAACGGCGTGGGCTTCTGGAACACCATGCCGATCTTGGCCCGAATCAGGGAAATATCCAGCTTCGATGTCAGAACATCCTGACCGTCAAGCAAGATCTGGCCTTCGGCACGCTGACCGGGATACAGCTCGAACATACGGTTAAACGTGCGCAACAAGGTTGATTTACCACACCCAGAGGGCCCAATGAATGCCGTAACCTTGTTTTCCTTGATCGACATGTTCACATTACGAATGGCGTGGAACTTGCCGTAATAAAAGTTAAGGTCCTTGACTTCAAGCTTGACGCGATCGTCAGTAGTAGTACTAGTCATGATTTATTTCCGGAAAAGCGCACGCGCAAGAATATTGATACCCAGAACGAACAAGGTAATAAGAACAGCACCGGCCCAGGCCAGGTCATTCCAGTCAGAGAACGGGCTGGCCGCAAACTGGAAAATAACCACTGGCAAATTGGCCATCGGCGCGTTCATGTTCCAGGACATGAACTGGTTGTTAAGGGCGGTGAACAGCAAAGGGGCCGTTTCACCCGAAATGCGGGCTACCGCCAGCAAAATACCGGTAACAATGCCCGAGCGCGCTGCACGGTAGCAAATAGAGAAAATGATTTTCCACTGGGGGCAGCCCAGGGCTGCCGCGGCCTCGCGCAGACTGTTTGGTACCAGCGACAACATGTTGTCGGTAGAACGCACCACAACAGGAATCACCAGAATAGCCAGGGCAACGGAACCTGCCCAACCCGAGTAATGGCCGACCTGTGCCACATACACCGCATAGATGAACAGACCAATAATGATGGACGGTGCTGACAGCAGAACGTCGTTCAGGAAGCGTGTTGCAGGAGCCAGCCAGCCACGTTTCCCGTATTCGGCCAGATAAGTACCAGCCAGAATACCTATGGGGGTACCGATCAGGGTTCCGACAGCAGCCATCATGACACTGCCCACAATGGCATTCATCAACCCGCCCATGCCTCCGGGCGGAGGTGTTGCTTCAAAAAACAGGTTGATGGACAGCGAGCTGCCGCCTTTGAAAATCAACGTTCCGATGATCCAGAACAACCAGAACAAGCCGAACAGCAATGCGCCCAAAGACAGCATAAGCATGATCTTGTTCATGCGCTGGCGCCTGCGATAAACCGGGTTCGCCAGAGAAACAATAGAATCTGAATTAAACATGAATGTATCTCTGCTGATTAGTGAGCCGCGCCTTCATGCTTGCCCAGACGAAGCAACATGACTTTGGACAAGGCCAGAACAACGGTGGTGATCAGGAACAGAATCAGCCCGAGCTCGAGCAGCGCCGATTTCTGCATGCCACCGGCTTCGTTGAACTCGTTGGCCAGTGCAGACGCTATCGAGTTGGATGGCGAAAAAATCGAACTGGGCAAGTTGTACGAATTACCAATAACAAATGTAATGGCCATGGTTTCACCCAGCGCACGCCCCAGACCCAGCATGATGCCGCCAACCACGCCTGTTTTGGTGAAGGGCAAAACAACTTTCCACACGACTTCCCATGTGGTGCCACCCAAACCATAGGCAGATTCTTTAAGAAGCGGCGGAACCAGCTCGAACACATCGCGCATTACAGCGGCAATGAACGGGATGATCATGATTGAGAGCACCAGCCCGGCTGTAAACACACCGATACCAAATGGCGGCCCTGCAAAAATCTGGTTCAAGAAGGGAACCGGCTCGAAAAATGAAATCAGGCCAGGCTGAATGTACGACTGAAAAATGGGAACAAAAACAAACAACCCCCACATGCCGTAAATAATGGACGGAATGGCAGCCAGCATTTCAATGGCGGTACCAAGCGGTCGACGTAACCAGGTAGGAGAAAGTTCTGTCAGGAACATCGCAATGCCGAATGAAATCGGAATCGCAATCACAAGTGCGATGACCGAGCTGAGCAGGGTACCGACCACCGGCACCAACGCGCCATAACTGTCCTCAACCGGGTTCCAGTCATCAGTCCATAAAAAACTCAAGCCATACTTGGCGAGCGACTCCTGACTGCCGTAAATCAGGGAGACCATGATCGCAGCCAGCAGGCTGAACACCAGAAAGGCAAATATACGCGTTATGTTCCTGAACGCGATATCCATCAAGCTGCCAGTTTTAGTTGCCATGTTTGTTCTATGCCGGTTACGCCAGTTGACCACTACAACGTGGTCAAGCGACCAAATTTCTAACTATGTTTCACATGATAAGGACGGTGCCGCGAAAACACGACACCGTCCTGACAGGAATCAACGCAAGATCGCGCTAACCCTGATTACTTCCAGATTGCCGAACCGTCGGCAGCCTTGATTTCAGTTTTCCAGCCGGCAACGATCTGGTCGGTAACAGCCTTGGGCATGGCAACGTAATCGAGCTCGGCAGCCATACCCGCACCGTTTTCAAAGGCCCAGTTAAAGAAGTTCATGACTTCCTTGGCATTTTCAGGCTTGTCCTGGGTGGTGTGCATCAGGATGAACGAAGCCGATGTTACAGGCCAGGCTTCAGCACCGGGCTGGTTAGTCAGGACAACACCCATACCAGGCGCGCTCTTCCAGTCGGCGTTGGCAGCAGCCGCAGCGAACGACTCTTGCGAAGGCTGAACGAAGTTACCGTCTTTGTTTTGCAGCGAAGCCCAGGCCAGGTTGTTTTGCTTGGCATAAGCGTACTCAACGTAACCGATCGAGTTCTTCAGCTGGCGAACGTAGGCAGCAACACCTTCGTTACCCTTGCCACCCTGACCAGTAGGCCACTTGACAGCCTTGCCTTCACCGACTTTTTCTTTCCATTCGGGCGATACTTTGGCCAGGTAGTTGGTCCAGCCAAAGGTTGTACCCGAACCGTCAGAACGGTGAACCACAACGATTGATGCCGAAGGCAATTTCACATCGGGGTTGATTGCCTGGATGGCCTTGTCGTCCCACTTGGTGATCTTGGCCAGGAAAATGTCGGCCAGAACCTGGGGGGACAGCTTCAGCTGACCGGGCTTTACGCCTTCAACATTGATAACCGGCACTGTGCCACCGATGATGGCGGGGAACTGGAACATCTTGTGCTGCTCGAGCAGCTCGGCTTTCATTGGGTCGTCAGAGGCACCGAAATCAACGGTTTTGGCAATAATTTGCTGTTGACCACCACCCGAACCAATCGACTGATAGTTCATGCGATTGCCGGTCACCTCGTGGTACTTGGCAGCCCACTTGGCATAGATGGGGTACGGGAACGTAGCGCCAGCACCGGTGATATCGGCGGCCTGGGCGGCCAGTGAGGCAGCGCCAAAGGCGATACCAAGGGAGACTTTCAACAAAACGCGTTTAAACATCGAGTGTTCCTCTTGAGCTGTTTAATAATTGACACATGCAGCATTTGCACAACCGCTATCGTACGTACGCAATGTGACATGTTCGTGACAGCCCAGGAGGTTTTTGGCAAGCGCGTTACTTACCCAGCAGTTCCATAAGTTTTTGCTGCATGTTAATGCGGCTGGCCCGCGACTTCACCTTTTGCCAGGACCCGTCGGGCTGGGCTCGCCAGGCCAGAAGGTTGTCGCGCAGCGCCCAGGTGAAGGCCTCGGCAATGACGCGTTTCTTCAGGGCCTTGTCGAGCACCGGGAAACCGACCTCGACACGGCGGAAAAAGTTGCGATCCATCCAGTCGGCCGACGACAAATAAACTTTTTCTTCGCCTTCTGCGTGGAAATAAAACACCCGGGAATGCTCGAGATAGCGGCCCACAATAGAGCGCAGCCGGATGTTTTCAGACAACCCCGGCACCCCGGCACGCAAGGCGCAGGCACCGCGAATGACCAGATCAACCTTCCCCCCGGCCTGGCTGGCTTCATAAAGCGCTTCGATAACCTTGGGTTCAAGCAACGAATTCATTTTGGCCATAACGCGTGGTGTCTTGCCGGCCTTGGCACTTTCTGCTTCCAGACGAATGAAGTTGACCACGGTTTCGTGCAAAGTGAACGGCGACTGCAACAACAGCCTGAGCGGCCGGCGCGCACCCAGACCCGTCAGCAGCGAGAACACCTTGTCCATGTCTTCGCACATGCGCTGGTTCGCCTTAAGCAAACCGAAATCAGTGTAAAGACGCGAGGTGCGCACATGGTAATTG
>JBAYOZ010000139.1:0-5021 GCA_041677965.1 Pusillimonas sp. | reverse complement strand
TTCAGTCATCAACTACGACTCTATTTTTTGGTCTGTTTTAATGGGCCTGTTTGTCGTTTTGCTGATGTGGAAAGCAGCGCGTCGGGCAACGGCTGGTGTGCCGGGTCGCTTTCAGGCGGCTATCGAAATTTTGGTTGATATGGTTGCCCAAGAGGCGAAAAGTATCATCCCCAGCGAGGCAACCCGCAAGTTTGTGGCGCCGTTGGCCCTGACCATTTTCCTGTGGGTCATTTTCATGAATGCCCTTGATCTGGTTCCGGTTGACTTCCTGCCCTGGTTGTTCAAGGTAACTGGTTTTGGTGCCCAGGCAGGTGATCCTCTTTACTATCACCGTATCTTGCCGACGGCCGACCTTAACGTTCCTATGGGGATGTCGCTGGGTGTGTTGCTGCTCACCATCTACTACGGTATGAAAATCAAGGGCACCGGCAGTTTTGTGAAAAGCCTGTTTACGGCGCCCTTCCATGGTCATGGTGTTGTCGGTTTGCTGCTTGTTCCATTCAACATTCTGTTGAACCTCATGGAGTACGTCGCCAAGACCGTGTCTCTGGGTATGCGGTTGTTCGGTAACATGTTTGCCGGGGAACTGGTATTCATGCTTATTGCTCTTCTGGGCGGTGCCTGGGCCGGGTTTGGTGTGGGCGGTGTCGGGTTGGGTATCGGCCATATTCTGGCTGGCTCTGTCTGGGCAATCTTCCACATCCTTATTGTTGTATTGCAGGCGTACATTTTCATGATGCTGACGCTTGTGTATGTGGGTTTGGCGCACGAAGACCACTAATTGACGCCGGTTTGGTCGGCGCTTGCGGGCGCTGACAACTTCGGTGGGTTTTTCTTGCAGGACGCTTTTATTTTTTGGCTTTTGATTACATAGGTTTTTTAACCAAGGAGTTGTTATGACTAACGTCGCTTTCGTTGCTCTGGCTTGTGCTTTTATCGTTGGTATCGGTGCATTTGGTGCGTCAATCGGTATCGCTCTGATGGGTGGTAAATACCTCGAAGCTTCGGCTCGTCAACCCGAGCTCATGAACGCTTTGCAAACAAAAATGTTCCTGCTGGCTGGTCTGATCGACGCTGCGTTCCTGATCGGTGTCGGTATTGCGATGTTGTTCGCCTTTGCCAATCCTTTCGTTGGTTAAACGGGTGTGCTCGCCGCGTGGCGAGCTTCGTAGTCGTCGTGGGCAGCGCCATGGGTGCTGCTGCTAACGGCTTGGATAGCAGGTGTTTTGCAGCATGGCTGCGGGCACTTGTGGTTTTAAAGGGACATGACCGTGAATTTAAACGCGACTCTCTTTTTTCAGATGATCGTGTTTTTTGTTCTGGGCTGGTTCACGATGAAATTCGTGTGGCCGCCTATAACGAAAGCAATCGAAGATCGCCGTCAGAAAATCGCCGATGGCCTCGCTGCGGCCGACCGGGGTAAAGCCGATTTGGCGCAGGCCCAGGCACGTATCAGCCTGATCGAAGCTTCTGCCAAATCCGAGAATCACTCCCGTATGCTCGAAGCTGAAAAGCAGGCCGCAGCCATTATCGACGAGGCTCGTCGTGAAGCTGAGGCCGAAAAGGCTCGAATCATCGCCCAGGCAAAGCAAGACGCCGAACAGGAAGTTCAGCGTGTGCGTAACAGCCTTCGCGACGATGTGGCCAATCTGGCTGTCACGGGCGCCGAGCAGATTCTCAAACGAGAAATCAATGCACAGGCACACGCCGAGCTGTTGAACCAGCTTAAGGCGCAACTCTAATATCAGGGCAAGGCCATGGCTGAATTATCGACAATCGCCCGACCCTACGCCGAAGCACTGTTTGCGACGGCCAAGGGCAACCAGGAAGCCCTGGCTTCCTGGTCGGGTTTGGTTAACGAGCTTGCCGCAGTGGCAAGTCTTGACGACGTGCGCGATGCGCTGACTGACCCGCGTATCAGTGCTGCTCAGCGTATCGAACTGTTTGCAGGGTTGATCAAGTCGCCCCTGTCTGATGCAGCACGTAATTTCATTGAACTGCTGGTTAAAAATGGCCGCATTTTGCTGCTGCCCGAAATCGCCCAGCAATTCGATCTATTGAAAAACCAGTTCGAGGGCACCGCACTTGCCGAAATAACCAGCGCCTTTGCGCTTGACGATTCGCAAGTTCAAGAGCTTTTAACCGGTCTCGAGAAAAAGTTTGGCCTTAAGCTCAAGCCAGCTGTCACCGTTGATCCCGCCCTTATCGGTGGCGTCCGGGTGGTCGTTGGCGACCAGGTACTCGATACTTCTGTGCAGGCCCAACTGGCCCGCATGCGCGACACGCTGGCCGCCTAAGCGTGCCATCTAACAGGATTCAGGAGTCTGAACATGCAACTTAACCCGTCAGAGATCAGCGAGCTGTTGAAAAGCCGCATCGAAGGCTTGGGCGCGTCAACCGACGTACGTACGCAGGGCACGGTCGTATCCGTGACCGACGGTATTACCCGCATTCACGGCTTGTCCGACGTAATGCAGGGTGAAATGCTTGAATTCCCCAATAACGTCTTCGGTCTGGCGCTCAACCTCGAGCGCGATTCCGTTGGTGCCGTTATTCTGGGTGATTACACCGGCGTTTCTGAAGGCGATCCAGTCAAAACAACAGGCCGCATTCTTGAAGTGCCTGTTGGCCCCGAATTGCGCGGCCGCGTTGTTGACGCCCTTGGTTCGCCAATCGATGGCAAAGGCCCCATCAATGCCAAAGCCACCGACATCATCGAAAAGGTTGCTCCGGGTGTTATTGCCCGCCAATCGGTTGACCAGCCGCTGCAAACCGGTATCAAGGCGATTGACTCCATGGTGCCAATCGGCCGTGGTCAGCGCGAACTGATCATCGGTGACCGTCAAACCGGTAAAACCGCCGTTGCCATTGACACCATCATCAGCCAGAAAGGCAAGAACGTTACCTGCGTTTACGTTGCTATCGGTCAGAAGGCTTCCACGATCAATAACGTTGTTCGCAAGCTCGAAGAATATGGCGCAATGGAATACACCATTGTGGTTGCCGCTTCGGCATCCGACTCTGCCGCGATGCAATATCTGTCGGCCTACTCGGGTTGCACCATGGGTGAATATTTCCGCGATCGCGGCGAAGACGCCCTTATTGTGTACGATGACCTGACCAAGCAAGCCTGGGCCTATCGCCAGGTATCGCTGTTGTTGCGCCGTCCTCCAGGTCGTGAAGCCTATCCCGGCGACGTGTTCTACCTGCACTCACGTTTGCTCGAGCGCGCTGCCCGTGTTAACGCCGACTACGTCGAAGCGTTCACCAAAGGTGAAGTCAAAGGCAAAACCGGTTCGCTCACCGCATTGCCTATCATTGAAACACAGGCAGGTGACGTTTCTGCGTTCGTTCCGACCAACGTCATTTCAATTACCGACGGTCAGATCTTCCTTGAAACCGACCTGTTCAACGCCGGTATCCGTCCTGCGATCAACGCGGGTATTTCGGTATCGCGTGTGGGTGGTGCAGCACAAACCAAAGTAGTCAAGAAACTGGCTGGTGGTATTCGTACCGACCTGGCACAGTATCGTGAACTGGCTGCGTTTGCGCAGTTCGCCTCCGATCTCGACGACGCTACACGTCGTCAGCTCGAGCGCGGCAAGCGCGTGGTAGAGCTGCTCAAGCAGCCTCAGTACCAGCCGTTGCAGGTATGGGAACTCGCGATTTCGTTGTTTGCCGTTACCAAGGGCTACCTCGACGACCTCGAAGTCGACCAGATTCTGCCCTTCGAGAAAGCACTCAAAGAGTCCCTCAAGTCCAAGAACGCGGCATTGGTTCAGCGTATTGAAGACAAGAAAGAACTCTCGAAAGAAGACGAAGCCGAACTCGTTTCCGCAGTCGAAGACTTCAAAAAGCACGGTGCTTTTTAATTTGATTGGCGAGGGTAGCCAGGTTTGAACCTGTGCTACCCGTAGGACTGCAGGGGCAGGCCACGCCAGCCCCCTCATAACGCCCTGACAGGAATCGCGATGGCCGGAATCAAGGAAATTCGTACAAAGATCAAAAGCGTGCAAAACACGCGGAAGATCACCAAAGCCATGGAGATGGTGGCTGCATCCAAAATGCGCAAGGCACAAGACCGGATGCGTGCTGGCCGTCCCTATGCAACCAAGGTGCGTACTATTGCCACGCACCTGATGCAAACGCATCCCGACTACACTCACCCTTTCATGCTCGAACGTTCCGAAGTGAAAGGCGTCGGTATTGTGCTGGTATCCACCGACAAAGGTTTGTGCGGTGGTCTGAATACCAACATTACCCGTCTTGCGTTGAACCGCATCAAAGAGTTCAATCAGAAGGGTATCAAGGTTCAGGCAACGGCCTTGGGTAACAAGGGGCTTGGCTTCCTGACCCGTATCGGTGCAAACCTGGTTTCCCAGGAAGTCCAGCTGGGTGACAAGCCCAACCTCGAACGTCTGATTGGCGCAATCAAGGTTCAGATCGATGACTTCATCGATGGCAAGATCGACGCTGTTTACCTGGCCACCAACCGCTTTGTGAACACCATGAAGCAAGAGCCGGTGTTCCTGCGTTTGCTGCCCCTGCCTGGTGGTTTGGCCGATCCTTTCCAGACCGAAGCAGTGTTCAATGCCGAGGGTAATACCGAAGATGCTGTCCTGAACTCGAAATACGGTTGGGACTACATTTACGAGCCCGATTCGAAGTCGGTTATCGACGACCTGCTGCAGCGCTACGTTGAGGGTCTGGTGTATCAGGCTGTTGCCGAAAATATGGCCTCCGAGCAATCTGCTCGTATGGTTGCCATGAAGGCAGCGTCCGATAACGCCAAGAAAATCATCGGTGACCTTGAACTGGTTTACAACAAAACCCGTCAGGCTGCCATTACCAAAGAAATTTCAGAAATCGTCGGGGGCGCTGCCGCTGTTTAATTAAACAGAAGGGCATCCCGTCAAAGATATTTAGCAAGGACTAAACATGAGCAACGGTACCATCGTTCAGTGCATCGGCGCCGTGGTGGATATTCAGTTCCCCCGCGACAGCATTCCAAAAATTTACGA
>JBAYOZ010000138.1:0-5037 GCA_041677965.1 Pusillimonas sp. | reverse complement strand
CTAGCGCAGCCCGTCTTCACCCTTGATGTCGTCTTTGGTCAACCCGCCCACGCGGGGCAACGGACGGCCCGAGTCAGTGACTGCCACCGCCACCACAATTTCATTGGCGCGCGGGGCATCTGACACACGCGCCTCGACGGCATCGAAGTGGGTGCGGACATAGGCCGCGTCTTTGTGGCCCAGCGGCACATCAATGGCCGTACCCACGGTGCCCATTTTCTTTGACGATGGCACCAGTGCGGCGCCTTTTTCCACCGCCTTGCGCAGCGGTGCCCCCAGTTTGGGGTGCAAAATGGCGGCGGCGTGCTCGAGTTCGCCGGCCTCGCCAACAATGGCGGCCTTGCCATAGCTTTCGGCCTGAGAGGGCGTGATACCCAGGGCCTGGACACATTTTTCACCCAACAGCCCACCCAGTTCTTCGCCAATGGCCATCAACGCGTCCAGGTTCTGCTCGTAACGACCGGCAAACGGGTTTTCAATGACCGCCATGGCGACGGCGCGACGGGTTGGAGGCTCGATGGTCTTGCCCATTTCAATGCGGGTTTCATCGACCAATACGACCAGTTTGCGAATTTTTGCTGCCATAGTTGTCTCCTGTACGGCTTAACGAAGGCCGTCAAACTTGCTGATTTGTTCCGGGGTCAAGCCCCCGACACGCTGGTGAATACGGCCGCCGGTGGCCATGACCAGTACGAAAACGATTTCATCGGCCGCCGGTGCCCCGGGCACCCAGACTTCCATGGCATCAAAATGGCCGCGAATATAGCTGGCGGTGACATGGGTCAGCGGCACGTCAAGCCGGGTGCCGGGCGCGCCCACTTTTTTGCTGGAAGGCACAATCGACAATGCCCGCCCGCCTTCCAGCCCTTTGGGGCCCGAGCTTTGCCCCTGCTTGTAGGCCGCACGATCACCTTTCCAGCCCAACAACTCGCGCATGGCATAGCCGCCGGGCACATGCCACAGGGCGCCATGTTCGAGTTCGCCGGCAGACCCCACGATGGACCCCTTGCCGTAGCTTTCAATGTCATCGGGCGTGACGCCCATAGCCTTGACAAGACGCTCGGCCATTTCAAGCCCGACCGGGTTCAGCGCTTCCATCATGGGCAGAATATCGGGCTCGTAACGGCCTGCATACGGGTTCTTGAGCACGGCGGCAACCGCGCCGCGCACCAGGGGTTTTTCGGCTACCGGCCCGCCCTCATGGTAGATGTCCTCTACCTGGGTCAGTATCTGCCGTACTTCAATAAGGTCTGACATGGTTTTCTCCTGTACTGCTTCAATGCCCCGGCAACAGGTCGCGACGAGGTCTTGTTCACTATTCGACGGTTTGCAATCGGCGTATGAAATGCGTACTTGCTACATGCTTTTATGACAATGCGTGCTTTGTATCTTCGTCGGTTATGTGCTGTTCTTCAAGTTGATAAAAACACCCCGTGCTGATCCGGCAGCACCAGCTGAACCTGCCCCTGCAACACCAGCACCGCCCCCGCAATCAAGCCGCTGCGCTGCCATTGGCGCGCAAGCTTTTCACCTTGCAGCAGCGCCTCACGGACAACCTCGGGCGGCAACGGCCCGACATCCACCGTAACACGGCGACTGCCCAGATCGGTATCGTCTTTGAGAGTGTCGGCCGGAGCCCGGTGTATCGCAGGATGATCCGCATTGACCTGGTTGGCAATGAGGGTTGCCGCCACATCGGCCAACGCTGCAGTGGCCGCAAGTACCGTAACGCTGTCGGCAATGCCCAGACTGAAACTGCGCCCACGCCAGCCGCTGGTAGCTATGCCTCCTATGCCCTGACCGGCATGAATGGTAAAGCAGCCATCGGCCGCAAGCCTGCCGCTGGATGAATGAAAACGCACGGCCTGGGGGTTAGTCACCAGCCCCACCGTCCAGGACTCACCCGGCGCGAGATACAGCGCGATATCGCCACCGTTATTGACAAAGGCCCGACGCACGACGGCACGGTCACCGGAACCCGTAGCCATGACCGTATCAGCCATGCCAACCACCACGCCGGGGGCCTGATACTGTGGAAAATGATGCGCGGTATCGTCGGCCGGCGCACCAAACAACAACGCCTGCAACACCTCATCGGCCACGGCACCGGCCACGGCGGCCATCGGCGTTACGAAGCCGTGTCGAAATGGCCAACACGCCTCGCCCATGCGCCGGGCGACCGGACTGGCAAAACGCTGATCAATAGACGCCGTCGTCAATGAGGAGGGCACCGGCTGACGCAACACCGGCAATTCGGCCACCAGTTCGGGCAAGATGACGGCAAAACGCTGCCAGGCGGCTTCCAGGGCAAATGCGCGAGACTCGCTGGCCACCCCTGACAAGGCTTCAGCCTTTCCGGCCGGCACCCCATGCCCGTCAACGCGCACAATCAGGTCGATCGGCCCGTGCTGAAAGTGATGCGTACCGGTATCCAGCACGGCCCACTGCGCGCCCCCGGCAGCCCTGCGTGGCAGCGCCACCGGCACACCGCCAGTCGCCTGAAGCGGCGCGGCGACAGGCATCGCCCCGCCCGGAGCCACTGCAGGCTGCCCGGTCATGACCGTACCCCTTCTTGCGAACCAGTCACGATTCAGGCCAGCATGGGTTTGTTACCCAGCGCCCACGGGCTGGTGGGGTCGAACCATTCAATAATGCAGTGCCGGTCATTGCGAACCACGTCCTCGATGGTGCGCACGGCATCGGCGTGCCCGCCCAGGCGAATGTAGTCATCCAGTTTCATGGAAAATTCAATTGGCGCGACAATGGCCGGCGTAGGCACATAGCCAAATGAATTATCGGGCATGCGCAAGACATCGACCATGACGGTAATGCCGCCACCTGACCAGACATACGCCGGTGCCCCGCCGCAGGTTACGTTGACCAGCGCATTCTTGATGGAATTGGTCAGCCAGATAGGGTTTTCAGTGACCCCGGCGCGCAATGAGCCGCCGGCACCGCCCAGGAACATGACGCTGCACAACGACGGCTCACAGTTTTCACCGATACGGTCAACGGTTTTTTGCAGGGCATCGGGCATCGGTTTAGCCTGGGGCTGCAACTGCTCATCAAGTTCGTAGTATTCCGCGTGCTCGCCGGTGGTTGACGTGATCAGCAGGCGCAGCCCCGGCCACGCCACGTCGGTGTCCCAGCCTTCAATAATGCTCAGGGCATCGGCAATGTCGGTACCGCCCCAGCCATTACCCGGATTGGCCACCTGGAAGTAGCGCCCCGGCGTTGACTTGCGCCCACGCATTTTGATGCCCGACGGCGGGATATCCAGACACTTGCCCGCCTGGTGTTCGGACAGCACCCCGGTGATGTGATCATCAACGACAATGACCTCGTCAGCATGACCGAACCATTGCTTGGCAAAAATACCAATGGCTGCCGACCCGCAACCGACACGCATGCGTTTTTCTTCAACGCCGTCGACAATGGGGGCCTTGCCGGCCTGCACCACCAGCTGCGCGCCGCCATCAATCGACAGTTCAACCGCCTGTTTATTGCCCAGCAACATCATCATGTCACAGGTCAGCCGGCCTTCTTTCTTGCTTCCACCCGTAAGGTGATGGACGCCCCCCAGCGACAACATTTGCGACCCGTACTCGGCGGTGGTGACGTGCCCCACGATTTCACCCTTGTAGCGCACATTGGACTGCTCGGGCCCCAGATAACGGTCGGTGTCGATTTTGACCTTGAAGCTGCAGTAGCTGAAGATGCCTTCGGTGACTACGGTAACCATATCGACACCCTGCTGGCGTGACGACACAATGAATGGCGCGGGTTTGTAATCGGGGTAGGTCGTGCCTGAACCCACGCCGGTAACGAACACGCCATTGGGATCACTGACATCGGTATCGGCAACGTCGTGCATGTGCAGGGTCGTCAGGGAACCTGGCGCATCACAGGCGACGGGTTCAGGGCGTGCCGCCTGCCCTGAATCGTCAAGCCGGCGCATCAGCACCACCGGATCAAGCCGCACCAGTTGGCCGTCATGATTGGCCCAACGGTCGCAAGCCCCTGAACGGCCTTCGGTAATCTGGCACAGCACCGGACAGGCGTTGCATTCGACCTTGTTGGTGGCCATTTTCTCGCTGCGGGGTTTGGACTTGTCGAGCACCACGGGGCCAGACGCGTTGGCACCCGTGCCATCAAGGTTGTCCATGCTGTGATCGATTTTGGTGTGTTCAGTCATTGCTGACGTCTCCTGGATGCGGGGCAGAACGGGGTTGGCGGCCAGGGGCCGGAACCCGTTGATCAGCCGCAGTGCCGTGGTTGGCGCGCCACCGGCAATTTATAGTGTATTACTTGTAATTACCCAAAACAATTCGGGCTAAACAGCATTGATGAATAATATCGAAAAAGATTTTTTGCATCAATAATTATCGTGTACACATTATATTTTCAAGATTGTCTGCCGCAGTATTATGGCTTACCATTAGTGCCTCTTTTACAGGAAAAGACACCATGCACAAGAACTGGATCAACGGCCAATGGGCAGGCACCGACACCATTCAGCACAACCGGAACCCATCGGACCTGAATGACATCGTGGGCGACTATGTGCGCGCCACCGCCGACGAGGTTGATAGCGCCATCGGCGCCGCCCATGCCGCCTGGCCGGACTGGTCGTTATCCACCCCGCAACAACGCTTCGACGTGCTGGATTTTGTCGGTACTGAACTACTGGCACGCAAGGCCGAACTGGGCGAACTGCTGGCGCGTGAAGAAGGGAAAACACGGCCCGAGGCCATTGCAGAGGTCGGCCGGGCCGGGCAGATTTTCAAGTTTTTTGCGGGCGAAGCCTTGCGCCTCACCGGCGATGCCGTGGCTTCGGTTCGCCCCGGCGTACAGGTCGAGGTCACGCGTGAACCCATCGGCGTGGTCGGCATCATCACGCCCTGGAATTTCCCGATCGCCATTCCGGCCTGGAAAATTGCCCCCGCCCTGGCTTACGGCAATTGCGTGGTGTTCAAGCCCGCCGATCTGGTACCGGGCTCGGCCTGGGCCCTGGCCGAAATCCTCAGCCGCAGCGGT
>JBAYOZ010000137.1:0-5123 GCA_041677965.1 Pusillimonas sp. | reverse complement strand
TCGGCCTGTTCAAGGCGTTTGGTCAGAAAGCGCATGCGACGATCAATTTCACGCAAACGCTTTTTACCATACAGATAATCACCGTTTTCAGAGCGATCACCGTTGGAAGCCGCCCAGGACACCACCTGAACCACTTCGGGGCGCTCAACCGTCATGAGATGAGCCAACTCGGCACGCAGACGCTGGTAACCCTGGACCGTCATGTAATTTTTGGTGCCCTGGGGCAAAGCCACCGCTTCCGGGCCCAGATCGTCATCATCGTCGTTGTCAGATTCTTTGGTAAACGCTTTGCTCATGGGATAGCCCGTCAAAAATGCAATCAAGAGGCAATGTTAGCGTAATCGTCAATGAGGCCTGCGGGCAGTTCAAGTACGGAGGTGGCACCCTTGCACCAGCAGAACCGGTTGGGACGAAGGGCCAGAACCCTCTTCACCGGTTGCATGCGTTCGTCAAGAAACAGCACATCAATGGAATACGACATGCCCAGAGTATGAATGGCATGGCAGGGATACAGCCAAAGCGCTTGCCCTGGCGCCAGCGGCGGTCGCCCCAGCAAGCCACTTAGCCGGTGCCAGAACGACGTCGCAATCATTACATCCAGTGCGCTTTCGGGATCAGTCATGAGCGATTTAAAAATCAACAGCCAGCAACTTCATGCCGATCGGAAAGCCGATGACCAGAAACGTGCACGGGAAAATGCAGGTCACCATCGGGAACAGCATTTTCACGGGCGCCTCGAGTGCCAGTTTTTCTGCCCTTAAAAATCGTTCGTTACGCCGTTGTTCAGACTGGGCACGCAAAATTGGCCCCAGACTCATGCCCAATTGGTCAGCTTGTTCCATCGCCATCACCCATTGGGCGACTTCAGGCAAACCGGTACGTGCGGCAAACGTCTTCAAGGCCAGCATTCGCGGCACACCGGCACGCATGTCAGACAAGGCACGGGACAAAACCTGCTTCAGCCCCCCATCGGGCCCATGGGCGGCCGCCTGCAGCAACGCCCCCTGCAGATTTAACCCGGCCTCTACACAAAGTGTCGTCATATCAAGCAAAAACGGAAACGCCCGCAACATGTCAAGCTGCCGGTCCCGTGCACGCCGTTTAAGCCGGTTGTACGGCAAACTGCCAAGCACCGCACCAGAAACCGACCCGATGGCACATACCGTCCAGGCAGAGTCAACGCCAAGCCCGAAAGCCCCGAAAGCAGCGCTGGCAAACCCGCCAGCAAAAGCCAAAACGCCCATCGCCACGATATGCTCGGGCAGACAATCGGCATCCAGACCTGCCAATTCGGACAAATGCGCCAAACGCTGTCGTGCCGCCCAGGTCACAAAGGGCCGGCAAAGCAACGAAACCGTATGAACCCAGGGCCAGAACAGACCCGCCCGCGCACGAAACCCGCCCTGATGCTCAGCTGGACGATCATGCGCCCACGGGCTGGCCAACATCAACAACACACACGCCAGACTTAGACCCGCGCCGCCAACACTTAGCCAGAACAACATGATCACCCCCCTTTAAGCCCCTTGACTCACACGCAGCCTGTCTGTCTGCGGCCGGATGAACCCGCCCGATACCCGCCTTGCATATGAACCTATACCCGGATGTTGACAATGCGGCGGATCATGAGCACCCCGGCAAGCTCAAGCAGCACAATGGCCGCAATAACAACCCAGCCAAGAAAGCTGCCCCAAAGCTGGCCCATCGCCTCGGGCTCAAGTTGATACAGCACCATGCCCAGCAAAAGTGGCAGGGCCGCCATGACCCAGGCCTGCATTCGCCCCTGAGAAGTCAGTGCATCAATACGACCCAGCAAGTGCAGGCGAGCCCGCAATGTCAGCGCGATACGTTCGAGGGTTTCAGCCAGATTCCCGCCGTTGTGAAGTGCTATCGTCAAGGCCGATACCACCAGCCGGGTGCTGTCGGTGGGCAAACGCTGCGACAGTTGTGCCAGCGCCTCATCAAATGCCACACCCATGCGCTGCTCGCGCAGCAACAAACCGAACTCTTGTGACAGCGGTGCGGGAAACTGGACCACGACCTGCCGCAAGGCCGACTGAACCCCCGAACCTGCGCGCAGGGCCCCGGCCAGTGCCAGCAACAAATCGGGCAACTGGGCATCAAATCGTGCCCGCCTGCGCGCCCTTGCCCTGCGCACCAGCCAGGTTGGTAGCCCAAGCGTACACAAGCCAGCCACTACAGCAAGAACCCACTGCCCCGACAGCAGGCCCACCACAAGACCCGCGCCCGTACACACCAGCACGTTCAACACCCATAACTGCCGCCCATCAAGAAACAGGAAAACCTCCGCCAACCGTACATCGGCCTGATCCCGAAATGCCTCGCGGTAACGGGCAAACGCTTCAATGAACCAGCCCTGGGCTATCCAGGCCACCACACCGGCGGCGCAGAATACAGCCAACGTAACCACCCAGGTCATGTGCAGGCCCCCGTTGAACGCGGTGTTCCAGCGGCGCCCGAAAAACCGGTGACCGAAGCCTGCCACGGCGTGACCTGATTAAAGGTGTCCGCAGTCAGGCCGGCCTGTGCCAGCGCGTAACTGCCAAGACTTTCCGGCATGACACCACACCCCCTGAAACAGGCTGGTGGCCCCGGAAAATACTCGAACAGCGTCTGGGTCAGGATACGGCCGCTTTCGGTACCACTGACCTCAACAATCGAAGTAATCAGGCGCTGTCCGGACGGCAGACGTGCCTGCTGCACGACAAAATTAATGCTGGCGGCAATGTGTTCACGTACCGCGACAAGAGGCAAATCCATCCCGGCCATCAGAATCATGGTCTCAAGGCGAGACAATGCATCGCGAGGGCTATTGGCATGCAAGGTTGTCAATGACCCCTCATGCCCGGTATTCATGGCGGCCAGCATATCAAAGGCCTCGGCCCCGCGACACTCGCCAACGACAATACGATCAGGCCGCATACGCAAGGCATTTCTGACCAGATCACGGATTTCAATACGCCCCCGTCCTTCCAGGTTTGGAGGCCGCGCTTCCAGACTTACCCGGTGGGCGTGCGTCAGTTGCAGCTCGGCCGCATCTTCAATGGTTACGACCCGCTCACCCGGCGGGATGCAGTTGGACAAGATGTTGAGCAACGTCGTCTTGCCCGACCCCGTTCCACCGGACACCAGAATATTCTTGCGCTGGGCCACACAAGCCGCCAGAAAACCGGCCATATGAACATCAAGTGCCCCCACCTCAAGCAAATCGGCCATACCCGGCCTTCGGACCGGAAACTTTCGGATGGTAAGGCTGGCACCACGTAACGCCACCGGAGCAATCACGGCGTTAACCCGGGAGCCATCCTTCAGGCGGGCATCCACCATCGGCGAACTCTCATCAACCCGCCTGCCCAGTGGGGCCACAATTCGATCGATGATTTCAAGCACGGCTTGCTCACTGCTGAACATGGCATCGTGACGTTGCAACCTGCCCGCCGACTCTATGTAGATCTCGTCAAACCGGTTCACCATGATTTCGGTAATGGCCGTATCAGCCAGCAAAGGCTCCAGCGGCCCCAGACCCACAGCCTCGTCCACCACATCCTGAATAAGCTGCTCACGGTCAATTGAAGGCTCCAGCGCCGTATCGGCCTGGACCAGACCTTCAAGCACATGCAAAGCTTCAGTACGCAGCCCTTCATCACTCAGGGATGCGATATCCCGACGGCGAAGGTCAAGCGCCTTTATCAACGCCTGATGAAACCGCACACGCAACGCCAGCCAGGCAGCACGCGACACCTCGTCGGGCATCACGACGGTGTCATGACCACGGCCAGGAACTGAAGCGGGCAATGGAGCCGCCGCAGGCATAGCCATCGCTACCGCGCATTCGTCGCGACCTTCTTCAGCATCCGACGCGTTCAGACCCGCAAAGGCAGCACTTTTGCACTGCAGTTCCGTGTCTGTCTGACCCTGCCCCTGCTCCGAAAAACCGTCAACCCTGATCAGGCAAGGTCCAATCACCAGTTCGTCACCCTCTTGCAAAGGCGAATGCTGCAATACCCGACGTCCATTCAACGTTGTCCCCAGCAAGGAGCCGTGATCTTCGAAGAACAGTTTGCCGGATCTTGTGGTGATACGGGCATGGCGACGGGCCACTCGCCAGGCGCGTATGCACAAGCCGTTGGCCGAATCACGCCCGATGTCCAGCGGCAAGCCATATCTTTCGCAAAACGACTGCCCGTCTTCATACTGAACTGTCAGCTTCAACATCAGCACACTCCTTCAAGGTCTACAGGCCCGGTGTCGGACGATGCCCATTGCGAGCCCGCACCCTCAAACGGCTGCCATCGTTGCCCGGTAACATTGCTGACAGGCCCCGGCACTGCGGCTGCAGGCTGGACCGGGGTATTGAGCATGGGTGGGGTCGGAAACGCGGCGCCAAGCACGGCATCGCTGCGCCGGACCCGGTCATCCAGATGGGGATTGCTTGCATCCACGACTACTGGCGTCACAAAAATCGCCAGTTCGGTTTCCTGACGCTGAAAACGCTCGGATTTGAACAGCTCGCCCAGCACAGGAATATCACCCAGACCCGGCACCTTGCTGACGTTAGACGACAGCTCACGCGAAATAAAACCTGCAAGAACCAATGTTTGCCCCGACAACACATTAAATTCAGTTGCTGCACGCCGGGTTTTAAGGGATGGTCCGGTCGGAATCGACAACGCCGTGTCGATAGAGCTGACTTCAACCTCGAGACGTGACCGTATCGCCCCGTTGGCCTCGACCTGCGGCGTGATCTTGAGCGACACCCCGTAAGGCTTGAACGAAGTATTGGTATTGCCGTTGGCATCGACAGTTGAGTACGGAACCTCGCCCCCGGCCAGAAACTCGGCCGTTGCACCACTGCGGGCCAACAATTGCGGCTGGGCAAGCACCACGGCATCGCCAGTCTGCGCCAGTAACCGGATCTTGGCTGACAACAAGGCGTTTGCCCCGAAATATCCGGCGGCAATGCCGGCTGGAAACGCCATGGCCAGCGGTGCTTCAGCCGGACGAATCTCAATACCGCGCGAAGCCCCTTCCCAGGCCACTCCGGCACCCAGACCACCCGTGGTTTCGGTATCCCAGCGCACCCCAAGTTCCTGCAATTGGCT
>JBAYOZ010000136.1:0-5154 GCA_041677965.1 Pusillimonas sp. | reverse complement strand
GTACAGCGAGCAAGGGCAGATCGAAGGTATTGGCCCGCGCTATTGCCCGTCTATTGAAGACAAGATCCATCGCTTTGCTGATAAATCAAGCCATCAGATCTTTCTTGAACCCGAAGGGTTATCAACAACTGAAATCTATCCGAACGGGGTATCAACGAGCCTGCCCTTTGATATTCAATTGGCGCTTGTGCGTACCTTGCCTGGGCTTGAAAATGCAGTGATCATGCGGCCAGGCTACGCCATTGAGTACGATTATTACGATCCGCGTGAATTGAAATTTTCACTTGAAACCAAAGTGATTTCCGGTTTGTTCTTTGCTGGCCAGATTAACGGTACAACAGGTTATGAAGAGGCAGCGGCACAAGGGTTGCTGGCGGGGGTCAATGCCGCTCGCCATGCCAGAAATGAAGAACCTTGGTGTCCGAAACGAAACGAAGCCTATTTGGGTGTGCTGGTCGATGATCTGATCACACGCGGAGTTACCGAGCCCTATCGAATGTTTACCTCCCGGGCGGAATTTCGTCTGAGTCTGCGTGAAGATAACGCAGACCTGCGCCTGACTGAAATTGGTCGCACGATAGGCCTGGTTGATGATGAACGCTGGGACGCCTTTAATCGCAAGCGCGATGCTGTTTCACGTGAAATAGATCGATTGAAAAAAACGTGGGTCAATCCTCGCATCATTGCCGAGCACTCGGCTATTGATGTCATTGGGAAGAAACTTGAAAAAGACTATGCGCTGCTTGATTTACTTAAGCGCCCTGAAATAACGTATGCAAAGTTGTGTACCCTGACATCAACTGATGGGCGAGTAGTGGGGGGGCCTGCGGTTGAAGACCCGATAGTTGCAGAGCAAGTAGAAATCCAGGTCAAGTACGAAGGTTACGTTAACCGGCAACAGGAAGAAGTTAAGCGACAGGCTGGCCATGAAGATCAAGCCATACCTGAACACATTAACTACGATGCGATTGCCAGCCTGTCAATCGAGGTTCGCCAAAAGTTGAAGCAAAGCCAGCCACAAACCATTGGTCAGGCACGTCGCGTATCTGGCGTTACACCAGCTGCACTTGCACTATTGCTGATTCATATTAAACGCGTGGCGCACGGGAAAACTGCAAAATGAGCACAACGCAGTCAGCATTACTGGGGCGGCTTGAGAATGCGGCTATGCAGCTGGGAATACAGGTTACCGATGCCCAATACGCGACGTTATTGCGCTACCTGGAGCAATTGCAAAAATGGAATCGCACTTATAATCTGACCGCACTTCGCGATGTTGAAAAAATGCTGATTCAGCATCTTTTTGACAGCATGGCACTTATTCCGCCATTAAAGAAATATTTAGATACATTTAATCTTGTCGGTGCCGGGTCGCCTTTGGTCGATGTGGGATCCGGTGGCGGTTTGCCAGGCGTTGTCATGGCCATTTTGTTGCCACAGTGGCCCGTGCACTGTGTTGATGCTGTTGATAAGAAAATGGCGTTTGTCAGACAAATGGCTGGAAGCCTGAAATTGCCGAACTTGCAGGCACACCATGCCCGCATCGAAGCGTTGCCACCGTTTGATGCACAGGTTGTTGTGTCCCGGGCATTTGCTTCGCTGGAAGATTTCGCCCAATGGTCGGGCAGGCACGTAGCAAGCAACGGGTATCTGTTGGCCATGAAGGGGCGTCAGCCCGACGATGAAATTGATGCACTGTATCGTAATACAGCCTGGTCTGTGGATAAGGTTGAACCACTGAACGTTCCTGAGCTGGATGCACAACGCTGTCTGGTCTGGATGAGTCGCAAGGAAAGTAAATGAATCAAAGTCCAAAACCCGAGGTTGCCAAAATATTCTGCATTGCGAATCAAAAAGGCGGTGTTGGTAAAACCACGACGGCAATCAACCTGGCAGCGGCACTGGCGTTACTGAAAAAGCGTGTTTTGCTGGTTGACCTTGATCCTCAGGGCAATGCCACTATGGGTAGTGGTATTGATAAAAACGCGGCACAACATAGTATTTATCATGTGCTGATCGGCGAAACCGGCATTGCACAGGCGCGCATTGCATCTCCTACCGGAAAATACGATGTATTGCCGGCCAATCGCGAACTGGCCGGTGCTGAAATCGACCTGGTTCAGATGCAAGAGCGTGAGCAGCAACTTAAAGGCGCAATTGAAAAAGTCATTGATGACTACGATTTTGTATTGATTGATTGCCCGCCAACGTTGTCGTTGCTGACGTTAAACGGTTTGGCCGGTGCCCAGGGCGTCATTATTCCGATGCAGTGTGAATACTTTGCCCTTGAAGGTTTGTCCGATCTGGTCAATACCGTTAAACGCGTACACCGTAATATCAATCCGGACTTGCAGCTTATTGGCCTGTTACGCGTCATGTTTGACACTCGCGTCACACTTCAGCAGCAGGTGTCGGCACAAATCGAACACCACTTTGGCGACCGTGTGTTCAAGGCCATTGTTCCCCGCAATGTGCGTCTGGCTGAAGCACCCAGCCACGGCATGCCGGGTATTGTTTACGATAAATCATCGCGTGGCGCAAAAGCCTACATCGAGTTTGCCAATGAATTGGTCAAACGGGTGAAGTCGGACGCAAAGAAAAAACTTGCCCAGACAGCAACAAGTGCGACATAAAGGAATCAAGAAATGGCTACAAGAAAACCAAAAGGCCTGGGGCGAGGGCTCGACGCTTTGCTGGGTGCAGACACTGATGCGGTCAATCGTCTGGGTGACACCACGCAGGCAACCCCGACAGCACCAAATGTGTTACCTGTAGAAAAGCTTGTCGCAGGCAAATATCAGCCGCGAACGCGCATGGATGAAGGTGCCCTCAATGAATTGGCCGATTCCATTCGTACCCAGGGCATCATGCAGCCTATTCTGGTGCGAGCCCTTTCTGGTAACCCGAAAGGAAAATACGAAATCATTGCCGGCGAGCGCAGGTATCGCGCCGCCCAGATCGCCGGTTTAACAGAAGTACCTGTTCTGGTACGTGACGTTGCCGACGAAAATGCGGCGGTCATGGCACTGATTGAAAACATCCAGCGTGAAGACCTCAATCCGCTTGAAGAGGCACATGGTGTGCGTCGTTTGCTTGATGAATTTGGCCTGACCCACGAGCAGGCTGCCCAGGCCATCGGCCGGTCGCGTTCGGCAACCAGCAACTTGCTGCGCTTGCTTAATCTCAGTGATCCGGTGCAAACAATGTTATTGGCGGGTGACATTGACATGGGACATGCACGTGCCCTGCTGGCCATCGAGGCCGGTCAGCAAATTATGCTGGCTAACGAAATCATCACCAAGCGCATGTCGGTTCGGGACGCCGAAAAACTGGTTGGCAAGGCCATCCGCGAACGCGACGAACACGTTACCCGGAAATCTGCTTCAGATAACAAGACAGGCGATACCAAACGTCTTGAAGAGGCATTGTCCGATCATTTGGGCACAAAGGTGTCATTGAAAGTAAATCGTCGAAACAAGGGCCAGTTGATTATTGACTTTCACGATTGGGATCACCTGAATGCCTTGCTTGAGCGTCAGGGGCTGGCCGCGGCACTGGACAACTGATGTTTAAAACGAATCAACCACTGCCGCGCGTCATGGTGCTGGCGACCGGCGGTACTATCGCGGGTGTGCAGCACCAGGGTAGTGGTTATCGTTCCGGACAGCTGACGGCGGAAGCACTGTTGTCCGTACTACCCGATGTATCTGAAATAGCAAGCGTGGCGGCAGAACAAATTGCCAACGTGGGCAGCCAGTCCATTAGCTACGATATCTGGTTGTCGTTACTGGCCAGAATTAGCGGCATTGTCCAGAATGATGAAGCTGATGCAGTAGTGATCACTCATGGTACCGATACCATGGAAGAAACGGCCTATTTTCTGCAGCTGGCGCTCTTGGCCAATATACCGGTAGTCCTAACCGGTGCCATGCGACCGGCCAATGCATGGGGGGCTGATGGCCCACAAAATCTGTTCGACGCAATTTGCGTAGCCGCCGCTTCGGCCCCAGGCAACAATGGCGTGCAGGTTGTCATGAATGGCCTGGTTCACAATGCACGTTACGTCCAGAAAACCAGCTGTGAAGGTCTTGATGCATTCGTCTCACGCGAAGCTGGCCCTGTGGCGAGAATTGACGCCAGACAGGTCGTTCTGTATGGAACGTTGCCTGCTGGCAGGACGCCTGCCGGCAGTGGCAGCAGCCTGGCGCCGGCGCCTCACATGCCGGCGCCCAGGGTCATTGTCTGGTACGTCATGGCAGAAGATGACGAAATATCACTCAAAGCGCTGCTGGCGACGCATCCGCAGGGTATAATTGTTGCCGGTGTTGGTAACGGTAATATGTCAGATATGGCATTGCGCCAGTTGCAGCAAGCCAGACAGCAAGGCATTGTTGTTGTGCGGTCATCTCGGTGCGCGTCGGGTGCTGTTGCCCGTAACCTCGAGGTCAACGACGATACTTTCGGGTTCATTGTTGCAAATGACCTGAATCCGCAAAAAGCCCGTGTGTTGCTTATGCTTGCGCTGCAAAAAACCAACAATCCGGCCCGAATACAAGAATTTTTCAATAAATATTAAAAAATTCGAAGCCGGGTTTGACAAGCCTTGAAAAAATCTGCATAATTCGAGGTTCTCTTACGGTGGGATGCCCGAGTGGTTAAAGGGGGCAGACTGTAAATCTGTTGGCCTTGCGCCTACGTTGGTTCGAATCCAACTCCCACCACCAAAATTTTGTAGATCGGTGCTTGCCAGCATGTATTGCCAATTAACCAGGGCAAACTGCAGGTCGGCATGAAGAGAATCCCTTCGCGGGTGTAGCTCAATGGTAGAGCAGAAGCCTTCCAAGCTTACGACGAGGGTTCGATTCCCTTCACCCGCTCCAGGTTTTGCAAATCCGCTATGGCGGGTTTTTGGTTTTACATCAGTGCCCATGTGGCTCAGTGGTAGAGCACTCCCTTGGTAAGGGAGAGGTCGGCAGTTCGATCCTGCCCATGGGCACCACCCTATATTTATTTCCGCAGTATTCTCGCACACTCAGGAGTCAGCCATGGCAAAAGGTAAGTTTGAGCGGACCAAACCGCACGTAAACGTCGGCACAATCGGCCACGTTGACCACGGCAAAACCACGCTGACCGCAGCGATTTGTACCGTATTGG
>JBAYOZ010000135.1:0-5162 GCA_041677965.1 Pusillimonas sp. | reverse complement strand
CAAACGGCTGGTCAGACAGCGCGGCCTCGCACAGCGCACGCGCGTCGTCCAGTGCCTGACGGCCGACGTCTTCTTCAGTGTACTCAACCACCACCTGAAACAACCCGTGCTCAAGCGTGGGCGAGACCCTGAAAAAAGAAACCGGACAACCCGCCAGCGCCTGCAAACGCAAAGCGGCGTTGGCCAGCACATGCGCCAGGGACAAGGGCTGCTCTTGCCCGGCGGGCTTGAGCAGGTCGATGTCAGGGAAACGTGCACGAATGGCCACATCGAAGCCGTTCATGGACTCGATATCGAGCTCGTTGTCGGTACAAGAAACAATGGCCTCAACAGCCGTCTGCCGGCCCCACAGGTTAGGGCCACGCAATGCCCGGATACGTGTAATTTCCATAAAACGAGGACCTTGTCAAAGCGAAATCGATGAGGGGGCGGCAGCCGTGCTTTGCACCATGCCCTCGGACAGAGAATGACCGTACGTCTGGATGCCGGTACGCAGGACTTCGGTGGGCACACCCAACGACCATGCTGCGGCTACGGCGGCCAGTACCGAACGCACCAAAGGCTCATTGGCACCGGCTTCGGTAACAGGCACCATCGCCAGTTCGGTCAGGACCGACTGCTCGGCACCGTCAAGCATCAGGATCCAGCCATCTTTTGCGACGACGGCTCGCCCGCCGGCCGCACGATGCGCAACAATCGCCTCAGTGCCGGCCGCCACGCCAAAGAGTACGACAGCACCATCGCACAACGACGCCATTTCCATAACGGCGGCATCATCGGCGTTAAGCACCGCCACGCCCTGGCTCTGCACGACGTCGACCTGGGTACGGTAGACCTTGAATAACTGGTCAGGATCGCCAATGTAGAAATCGGGCAGGGTTTCATCGGGATCTATGCCGGTAACCACGCCGACACGGCAACGCTCGTATGCCAGCCCCTCTGACAAAATCGCACGTGCGCTGTTTTCAATGACAGCGGTCTGTACCGCCGGGTTTAACAGAATACGCCGGGCGCTGGCCCAATTGGCACAATCGCCGGCATCAACCAGACGGCGGTCGAACACCAGACCGTCGGAGCACGCCAGACCGATCGCCTGACCCTGCAAACGCAGCAAATGCGTAAGAATGCGGGCAACCGTGGTTTTACCCTGACTGCCGGTAACACCTGCCAACGGGATCTGACCATTGGCCTCGCCCGGGAAAAGATGCTCGATGATGGCCTCACCCACAGGCTGAGGCATACCCTCGGAAGGTTTCAGGTGCATCAGCAAGCCCGGGCCTGCGTTGACTTCGACGATAGCCCCGCCCTGCCCGGACAATGGCAACGAAATATCGGTGGCCACCAGATCGATGCCGGCAATGTCCAGACCAACGGCGCGGGCCGCCAACACCACGATATCGCGGGTTGATGAGTGCACACGCTCGGTGACGTCAATTGAGACGTTGCCATTGCGCTGGATCAACACCCGCTTGCAGGCTTCGGGAACCGAGTCGGCGGTGTAACCCTGCCGGCTGATTTCCAGTCGTGCTGCAGAATCAAGGCGGACCACATTGAGCGGCTGGCTTTCATCACTGCCCCGACGCGGGTCAGAATTGACCTGCAAATCGAGCAGCGCTTGAATGGTGTGCTTGCCATCGCCAACGACCGTAACGGCTTCGCCGCGCGCTGCAGCCACCAGACGGTCGCCCACGACCAGCAAGCGATGCTCTTCAACCGGGATGAAGCGCTCGACCACGTCACCGCTGCCCTCATCGACGGCAACGGCGTAGGCGGTTTCCACTTCTTTTTGCGTGGTGAGATTGGTAAACACGCCACGACCATGATTGGCATCGGTGGGCTTGACGACAACGGGCAGCCCGATAGCCTGCGCCGCTTCCCAGGCCTCGTGGACCGAATCCACTTCCTGCCCCTCGGGCACCGGCACCCCGCAACGAGCCAGCACGCGTCGCGTCAATTCTTTGTTGCTGGCAATGCCTTCTGCAATGGCGCTGGTCTGATCGGTTTCGGCCGTCCAGATGCGGCGCTGTGCCGCGCCGTACCCCAGCTGCACCAGATTATGCTCGTCGCTGAGCCGGATCATGGGAATATCACGGTCATCAGCGGCATTCACGATAGCCTCGGTGCTGGGCCCCAGACGCAAGCCGTCTGCGATGTCGCGCAAGCGTTCAACCGTGGCGGCGACATCGTAGGGGCTGTCTTCAATGGCCGCCATGACGAGGTCACGGGCCGCCACAACCGCCTCGCGGGTCAGGGGCTCGTACCAGGCACGCACCACGACCTTGTAAACGCCACGCACCGGCGTTTCGCGTGCACGGCCCAACCCGCCCGGAAACCCCGCCAGCGTCTGCAACTCGAGCGTGACATGCTCAAGAATGTGTGCTGGCCAGGTACCGTCGCGCAAACGTTGCAAAAAACCACCGCGCTCACCGACACTGCAACGGTGCTCGACAAGACTGGGCAGCCACGCCACAAGACGGTCATTGAAACCGGGCAACAGGTTCGACGGGTAATCTTCGAGATCGCCAATATCGACCCACACTTCGAGCAAGGGTCGATAAGCCCAGATACTGGGCCCGCGCAAAGAAAACATCTTGAGAATATCGATGTGTTTTCGGGACATGAGAGGAAGGCCGGAACAACGGCAAAAGAGTCAAGCGGAACCCAGAGAATTCTGGAGCTGAAATTAGACTCCCGGCGCGGCAACTGCGCAACAAAATACTCGCGCACAACCGCGGGTACAGCGATAATGTCGCAATTCTGCATACATGCAGTTTTTATCGCGGCAACGACAGCCCATTCCCCCTCTTCTTTCATGACGACCCCCACTTCCACGACGCACCCGGCGACACGCACTGACGCGCGCCAATGGCTGGACGAAGCCCGCTCTCTTTTATCGTCGCAAGAACAGCTTCTGGGCTGGATGCCACTGGATCTGGATGATCAGTTGCGTTACCGCAACGGGATTCTGGTGCTGACATCAGAACGTCTGCTAAGTCACCATAACGGCCAGAGCGGATGGGACAGCCACCCGCTGGACGCGCAAGCCAGCCTGACGCACACCGACCAGTTCGGCGTCGGCCATTTTTCGCTGGGCAACGGTACATCGGTTGTGCGGCGCTGGCACCACACCCTGAACCACGGGTCCGCCGCACGCCAACTGACAGACGCTTTCGAACACCACACACAACGCCTCAAGACCACATCTGGCAGCACCATCGAACCTGAGGCACCAGAACATGAATCACGCGCACCGGAAGAAGTGCAAAGCCCACCGTCGACCTGGGCACTTTTCCGTCTGTGGCGTTTTGCACGGCCGTATCAATGGCCCCTGTTCATCGGTTTCATGCTGACACTGGCATCGACAGCCGCCGCACTCGTACCGCCCTACCTGACCATGCCCCTGATGGACAAAGTGCTGATCCCGTTCCAGAACGGCAAGGCCATCGACTGGCCATTGGTGCAGTACTACCTGGGGGGGTTGCTGCTGGCCTCGCTGCTGGCCTGGGTCCTGGGCTGGGGGCGCACCTATATCCTGGCCAAGGTCAGCGAACGCATCGGCGCCGACCTGCGCACAACGGCGTATCAGCACCTGCAAACCTTGTCCTTGCAGTATTTCGGGGGCAAACGTACCGGTGACCTGATTTCGCGCATCGGCTCCGAATCCGACCGCCTGTGCGTTTTCCTGTCGCTGCACCTGCTCGATTTCCTGACTGACGTCCTGATGATTGTGATGACGGCCGTCATCCTGTTTTCCATCAACCCCTGGCTGGCCGTGGTCACCCTGATCCCCCTGCCCTTCATCGTCTGGCTGATTCATCTGGTGCGCGACCGCTTGCGCCATGGTTTCGAACGGGCCGACCGGGTCTGGTCAGAACTGACCAATGTACTCACCGACACCATACCCGGCATCCGGGTTGTCAAAGCCTTCGCCCAGGAACAGCGCGAAACCCGGCGTTTTCGCGAAGCCAACGACCGCAACCTGGTCATCAATGACCGCGTCAACCGGCTGTGGGCCCTGTTTTCACCCACGGTTACCTTCCTGACCGAAGTCGGGCTGCTGGTGGTATGGGGGTTCGGCATCTGGCTGGTGTCCGTCGAGGAAATCACCGTCGGTGTCCTGACGGCCTTCCTGACGTACATCAGCCGCTTCTACATACGGCTTGATGCCATGAGCCGTATCGTGTCACACACCCAGCGAGCCGCTGCCGGTGCCAAACGGATTTTCGACATTCTTGACCATGTCTCCAGCGTGCCCGAACCGACCCGGCCCAGGCACCTGGAAACCGTCAAGGGCGGTCTGCAACTGAACCGCATCGGCTTCCGCTATGGCAGCCGGCAAGTCATACGCAACCTGTCCCTCGACATCAAACCGGGCGAAATGATTGGCCTGGTAGGCCACAGCGGCTCGGGAAAAAGCACCCTGGTCAACCTGATCTGCCGTTTTTATGACGTCACCGAAGGCGGCATACGTATCGATGGCATCGACATCCGCGAGCTGCCGGTTGCCGAGTTTCGTCGTCATATCGGGCTGGTACTTCAGGAGCCCTTCCTGTTCTTTGGCACTATTGCCGAGAACATCGCCTATGGCAAGCCCGAGGCCAGCCGCGACGAGATCATTGCGGCGGCCAAAGCCGCGCATGCCCACGAATTCATCCTGCGCCTGCCGCACGGCTACGATTCACTGGTCGGTGAACGCGGCCAGGCCTTGTCTGGCGGCGAACGTCAGCGTATTTCAATTGCGCGTGCGCTGCTGATCGACCCGCGCATTCTCATTCTTGACGAGGCCACCTCATCGGTTGACACCACCACCGAAAAAGAAATCCAGAAGGCTCTGGACAACCTGGTCAAAGGGCGCACGACCATCTCGATTGCCCACCGCCTCAGCACCTTGCACAAGGCTGACCGCCTGGTGGTCATGGACAAGGGCGTGATTGTAGAAACAGGTCGCCATGATGATCTGTTGGCAAAAAACGGAGCCTACGCCCGGCTTTATCAGGCCCAGGCGCAGCTGAACGAAACGCCTCAGGCCTCCTCAGGGGGTAAAGACGATGACAACTGACCTGATCCTGACCCAGGACGCGATGGGTCGCCTGATCCTGACCCACGAAGGCCACCCCTGCCCGGTCACCGCCGTTCGCAACTTCCCGATAACGGCGCCCGAT
>JBAYOZ010000134.1:0-5227 GCA_041677965.1 Pusillimonas sp. | reverse complement strand
GGGCGAGTACAACATCGAAGTCGATGTCTATGACCCTTGGGTTTCTGCTGATGAGGCCGTTCATGAATACGGCATTACACCCGTCCCGGCGCTGGTTGAAGGTCACTATGACGGCATCATTCTCGCGGTGGCGCATCATCAGTTCGTTGCCATGGGGGCACCTGCCATTCGTGCCCTGGGCAAGGCCGAGCACGTGTTATACGACCTGAAATACGTGCTGTCGGCCGCTGAAGCCGACCTGCGCCTGTAAGGGGGCCGCATGACAACAGCCTATCAGAAGGCCCTCGATACCATGCAGGCCGAGCCGCGCCGCTGGCTGGTTACCGGTTGTGCCGGCTTCATCGGTTCCAACCTCACCGAAACCCTGCTGGGTTTGGGGCAAACGGTGGTCGGGCTCGACAACTTTGCGACCGGTCATCAGTACAACCTTGATGAGGTGCGTGACACGGTGGGGGCCGAGGCCTGGGCCCGCTTTACATTTATTGAAGGCGATATCCGTGTGCTTGAAACGTGCCGTCAGGCCGTTCAGGGTGTCGATTACGTCTTGCATCAGGCGGCGTTGGGTTCGGTACCCCGTTCGCTGAATGACCCGATTACCACCAACGAAGTCAATGTGTCCGGCTTCCTGAACATGCTGGTGGCAGCCCGTGATGCGGGTGTTAAATCGTTTGTTTACGCCGCGTCCAGTTCAACCTATGGCGACCACGAGGCCTTGCCCAAGGTTGAAGACCGAATTGGTCGACCGCTGTCGCCTTACGCGGTCACCAAGTATGTCAACGAGCTTTACGCTGATGTGTTCGCCCGTTCTTATGGTTTTGAAAGTGTCGGGTTGCGTTACTTCAATGTTTTCGGTAAGCGGCAAGACCCCAATGGGGCGTATGCGGCCGTCATTCCGCGCTGGGTGGCGGCCATGATCCGCAACGAAGATGTCACCATCAATGGTGACGGTGAAACCAGCCGTGACTTTTGCTTCATTGAAAACGTGGTGCAGGCAAACATCTTGTCTGCCCTGGCCCCCCAGGCCGGGCGCAATCAGGTGTACAACGTGGCGGTCAATGCCCGTACCAGCCTGAACCAGCTGTTCAGCTACTTGTCGGAGGCGCTGGGCGAAAACGGCGTTAATTACAGCAAGGCGCCGGTATACGGTAACTTCCGGGCCGGTGACGTGCGTCATTCGCAGGCCGATATCAGCAAGGCGGGGTCGTTGCTGGGGTATGCGCCACAGTACGACATTTTGCAGGGGTTGCAAAAGGCCATGCCCTGGTACGTTCGTTTCCTGGGTTGATTTGAAGTCGTTTTCCCGCCAGCTCGCCCGGTTAAGCCCAGACCACCAGCGCATCGCCAAAGGCGCTGCGCGGGTGGCGCTGTTTCTTTTGCTGGGCAAATTTGCGGGTGCATTCAAAGAAATGGCCGTGGCCTGGCGCTACGGTGTTTCCGATGTCGTTGATGCCTATCAGTTCACTTTTACGCTGGCCAGCTGGTTACCGGTAACCCTGGTCGGTGTGTTGTCAGTGGTCTTGATTCCGGTGCTGGTGCGTAGTCGTAAAGAAGATGCGCCGCATCGGTTTCGTTTTCTGGCCGAGTTGCAAGCCTGGGGCATTGCCGCGGGTGTGGTGCTGGCGGTCGCTATTTATGTGGCGTGGCCCTGGGTGTTGCAATTTGCGGGGCAGGGGCTTGACGCGCAAACCCGGGTCATGAGTCAGCAGCTGACCTGGGCGTTTGCGCCAGCGGCCTTGCTGACACTGCTCAGTGGAATCAGCGCGGCGCGGCTACGTGCTCATGAACGGCATCTGAATACGTTGCTCGATAGTGTTCCGGCTGTTGTGATTCTGGTGTGGGTTTTGCTGGCCACCACAGTAGACCAGGTCGGGCCTTTGCTGTGGGGCACTCTGGTCGGTTACTTTGTGCAGTCGGTGTTGTTGTTGTGGCTGGCCGGCCGGGCCGACGGCACAATTGCGCGGCCACGTTTTGGTATGTCTTCGACGCATTGGCCAGAACTGGTCAAGGCAGCGGGGGTGATGCTGGTTGGTCAGGTGGCCATGAGCTTTGTCGGGCCGCTTGACCAGTACACGGCGGCAACGCTGGGCGACAACACCAACGCCACCCTGGGTTATGCCACCCGGTTACTGGCCTTGCTGCTTGGGGTTGGCGCAGCGTCGGTTGGCAGGGCGGCTTTGCCGGTGCTGGCTGATATTCACAGCCGGGGCGATGCGAACTATGGTCGAAACGTAGCGCTCAAATGGTCTTTTTTCATGGGGATAGCCGGCGCTGTTGTCACGGGTATCGGCTGGTGGTTGGCGCCGTATGGTGTGGGTTTACTGTTTGAGCGTGGGGCCTTCACAGCAGCTGACACAGCACGGGTCGCCGAGGTCGTGCGCTGGGGTTTGCTGCAGTTGCCGTTTTATTTCGGTGTGCTGATTCTGGTTCAGTTGCTGGCAAGCCAGAATCGTTATCGCCTGATGGCGTCCATTGCCGTCGTCAATTTTGCCGTCAAGGCGCTCATGAACACGCTGCTGGCTCCTTATTTCGGGGCTCAAGGCATCATGCTGGCAACAGCGTTCATGTATGCGTCGTCGTTTTTGTGTTATGCCGTGGCGGCGTGGCGGCCGGTGCCGTCCGCAAGCCGGGTTTAGAACGTTTTAACTGGATTGGGTTGTGTCGAAAACAAAGCGTGTTCCGCATTTGATGGTCGTCATCCACTCGCTTGGAGGTGGCGGTGCCGAGCGGGTCACTGTCGATTTGAGCGCGTATTGGCGTGCCTTTGGCTATCAGGTCACGGTGGTCACGCAAACTGATGCGTCTTCTGATGCCTACGCCTTGCCGCATGGGGTGGAGCGTGTGGTTTTAGGTACAGCGGGGGCCAGCGGCAGTGCGCTGCACGCGCTTGCGGCCAATATCCAGCGCATCTGGAAATTACGTCGTGTCATGCGGCGTACCCGACCGACACTGGTGCTGGGTATGATGACAACGGCATCGGTGCTGGCTATTGCCGCTGCCCGCGGGCTGCCTTGCCCGGTCATCGCCACCGAGCATACGCATCCGCCGTCCCAGACCTTGTCGTCCTTCTGGCTGCGCATGCGGCGGTGGGCTTATCCGCAGGCGGCACGGGTTGTGGCATTGACATCCGGTACAGCCCAATGGCTCAGCCAGAATCTGCCGGGTATTCGTGTCAGTGTCATTCCCAATGCCGTACGCTGGCCTCTTCAGGCGGGCGAGCCCTGTATTGAGCCGCCCATCCGCCATGGTCGCAAACGGTTGCTGGCGGTGGGTCGGCTGCATCCGCATAAAGGTTTTGATGTACTGATCGAGGCATTTTCCTCGCTTGCCTCCTGGCTGCCCGAATGGGACCTGGTGATTCTTGGTGAAGGGCCAGAGCGAGATGCCCTTCAGGCACAAATTGATGCCGCCAGCCTGGGTGGTCGGGTCTCACTGCCTGGCCGTGTGGGTAATGTCGCCGATTGGTATGCCCAGTCTGATCTTTACGTGCTCAGTTCGCGGGTCGAGGGGCTGTCGAATACGCTTCTGGAAGCTATGGCCAGCGGTTTGCCCGTGGTTGCGTTCGACTGCGAAACCGGCCCGCGGGAAATCATACGTCACGATATAGACGGGGTCCTTGTGTCCCCCGCGGAAGATGCCGAAGCGCTTGCCGCGCACTTGTCCGACCTGATGGCCCGGCCCGCCCGGCGCGAGAGTCTGGCGCGTCGGGCCACTGACGTTCGCGATCGTTTTTCGGTAGCGCGTGTCATGGCATTGTGGCGCCATGTGTTTGAAGAGGCGCTGGCAGGGCAGCGCAAGCGCTAAAACTCAAAGGATTGTCATGTGTGGAATTGTCGGGGCCTGGGGCCCAATGGAAAATCGTCAGGATGTACTGGCCAGCAGCCGCAAGGCCATGAGGCACCGTGGGCCTGATAGCCAGGGTTTCTGGGAAGATACCGAGGCGGGCATTGGTCTGGCGCATGTGCGTCTGGCCATTGTCGACGTGTCCGAGGCGGGACATCAACCCATGGTGTCGGCCTGTGGCCGTTATGTACTGGCGCTGAATGGCGAGGTCTACAACCACCTTGATCTTCGCGAGCTCTTGCAGGTTCAGGGGAACGCGCCGGATTGGCGCGGGCATTCTGATACCGAAACCCTTCTTGCCGTCATTTCAGCCTGGGGGCTGGACGCCGCGTTGCAGTCGCTGGTGGGCATGTATGCCTTTGCCGTCTGGGATCGCGAATCCGGCACCTTGTCGCTGGCACGAGACCGCATGGGTGAAAAGCCCCTGTATTGGGGGCATGTCGGAGACACGATTGCGTTTGCTTCCGAGCTCAAGGCGCTACGGTCGATGCCAGGCTTTGATGCCAGCCTTGATCGTGACGCCCTGACCTTGATGATGCGGCACAACTATATCCCTGCGCCTTACAGTGTTTATACCGGCATTCGCAAGCTGATGCCGGGTCATTATGTAACGATCTCGGCCGCCGATCTGAAACAACGGGCGCTGCCGGTGACAGCGGCGTATTGGTCTGCCTGGCAAACAGCACATAAAAGTTTCGAGCAGCCCTTGTCGTTTGCCCGCGATGTCGAGGCTGTCGATGCTCTAGAGCAGGTGCTGACAACCGCAGTGCGGGCCCAGATGATGGCCGACGTACCGCTGGGTGCATTCCTTTCGGGCGGCGTTGACTCGTCATTGGTTGTTGCCCTGATGCAGAATCTTAGTGCCAATGCCGTCAATACTTATGCTATTGGTTTCGAAGAGGCGGCCTGGGACGAGGCCGGTTTTGCCCGCGAGGTCGCCGCTCATCTGGGAACGCGTCACACCGAACTTTATGTGACGGCGCAAGATGCGCTCGATGTTGTTCCGCGCTTGCCCGATGTGTACGATGAACCGTTTGCCGACTCGTCACAAATTCCCACGATCTTGCTGATGCAGATGGCCAGCGAGCATGTCACGGTAGCGCTGTCCGGCGATGGCGGTGATGAACTGTTCGGCGGTTATGCACGCTATCAGCGCGCTTTGCGCTGGTGGGAAAAGCGGGGTCGTGTGCCATCGCTGCTGCGTGGTCCATTAGGGTCTGTGGTGCAGGGGGTGGGTCGTGTCATGCCCTTTGGTGGCGCCGGGCAGTCAGGCAAGTTCAATCGCCTTATGCAGGCATCCGGTTCGGGGCCGTTTTACCGACAGTTTGTCTCTTATTGGGAAGATCCGGCCGCCCTTGTTATTGGCGGGCGTTTGCCGGAAACTGTT
>JBAYOZ010000133.1:0-5249 GCA_041677965.1 Pusillimonas sp. | reverse complement strand
TACCGCCGCCAGCTCACGGGCGTCGGTATACGCGTATTCAGAGGAAGGGTGCAGCGGTTTGTGAACCCCGCCATGTTCGACGCCACCGCGCCGGTCCGAGTGCAAAATGGTGGTAGAAAATCCGTTGTTTGACATGAATTACAACTAAAAATGTTAAGGACGACGCTCAGGCGTCGGCAACATCGACCTGACGCTGTAAGACAAACCGCCAGAATCCATCCCCTCGCTGGGGCATTACAAGCAGACACACTGGCACTTCGTCAGGCCCAAGAATGGAACTAAGCGCCGCGCTGACGCACCGTTTCGTACAGACAAACAGCACTGGCGACACTGACATTCAGGCTTTCAACCGAACCCTGCATGGGAATGGTAACCAGTTCATCACAAGTTTCGCGAGTCAGGCGCCGCATACCCTCACCTTCGGCCCCCATCACCCAGGCCATGGGACGTCGGGCGTCAACGGTGTACAGAGTGCCGCTGGCCTGATCATCGGTACCGACCACCCAGACGTTACGGTCTTTCAGTTGACGCAAGGTGCGGGCCAGATTGGTGACCATCAGGTACGGAACCGTATCAGCAGCACCGCAAGCCACGCGCTGAACCGTGGTATTCAACCCCACCGCACGGTCTTTGGGCGCAATAACGGCATGTACCCCGGCGGCATCTGCCGTGCGCAGGCACGCCCCCAGGTTGTGCGGGTCGGTTACCCCGTCAAGCACCAGAAAAAACGGTACTTTGCCCGCCGCTTCCAGATCATCGAGCAATTCGTCAATATCGACGGCCAACTGATGCTCTTCGGCCAGCGCAACCACGCCCTGGTGGCGGGTGCCTTTTGACAGGCCATCGAGACGTTCTGCGGGCACGGGCAGCACCTTGACGTTAGCCGCCTTGGCCTGCTCTATGAACGTCTGCATGCGCTTGTCGCGGCGCGAGGCCTCGACATAAATTTCTTTAACTGAAGCCGGGGCGTGGCGCAATCGCGCCACCACGGCATGAAAACCCGCCAAAACCTGAAGGGACGACATAAATTTCCTTGATAGAAGGCGTCAGAACAGGTTAGCGACGTCCACGGCTCTTCTTGGCAGGAGCGGCAGGCCGAGCACTGCGTTTGGCCGCTTCCCGACGCTGCCGTGCGGTTGTGCCCTTGAGCTCAGCCGGCTTGGCAGATGCCGCTTTTTTAGGGCGACGCAAGGTTTCAGGGCGAGGCTCGGAGGCCTTTTGCAGGGCTTTGAAGGTTGTGCCCTGCACCAGGCGAAATTCGATGCGCCGGGCCTCAAGGTCAACGCGTGCAACCTGTACCTGTACGGCATCGGTCAAACGGTAACGAATACCGGTGCGTTCGCCCCGCAGTTCGTGCAACATTTCGTTGTACTGGAAGTAATCAGAGCCCAGCTCGGACACGTGCACCAGCCCTTCAACAAACAGCGCATCAAGGGTAATGAACACGCCAAACGTGGTTACACCCGTAATACGCCCACTGAAGACCTCACCAACATGTTCTTTGACAAACCAGCATTTTAGCCACGCTTCGACATCGCGTGAGGCCTCGTCGGCACGACGTTCACGTGCAGACAGCAGCAAACCCAGCTTTTCCCAGACACCGTGCTCGCGATCTTTTTGCGGCAACGACACCGTGGCAGCGATGTCGTCAAGTTTGGGGATATAACGTTTTCCGGCCATGATGGACTTGATGACGCGGTGTGTAAGCAGGTCGGGGTAACGTCGGATGGGCGAGGTGAAATGCGCATAGGCATCGTAGGCCAAACCAAAGTGGCCGGACTCTTCGGGGCTGTAAATGGCCTGCTGCATGGAACGCAGACACATGGTCTGGATGACCTCGTAGTCTGGTCGCCCCTTGGCAGCCACCAGCAGTCTGGCGTAATCGGTGGTTGACGGATCTTCGCCGCCGTCAAGTGACAGCCCGATATTGCGCAGGTAATCACGCAGGGCCTTCAGCTTTTCGGGCGTCGGCCCTTCGTGCACGCGGTACAAGCCGATGCGTTTGTTGCGCTTGATGAAATCAGCCGCGCAGGTATTGGCCGCCAGCATGCATTCTTCGATCAGCTTGTGGGCATCGTTACGCTCGTAGGCCACGATTTTTTCAATGCGACCCAGGGGGTTGCAAATAATTTTGGTTTCAACCGTATCAAAATCGATGGCCCCGCGCGTAACCCGCGACGCGGACAGCAGGTGGTACAGCTCGTACAGGTCTTTGACATGCGGATAGACCGCCTTCATGGCCTTGGCCGCCGGCCCCTCGGGCTGCTGCAGCGCTGACCAGACATCGGTATAGGTGGTGCGCGCGTGCGAATGTATGACGGCATCGTAAAACTGGTAGGCTGTAACCGTGCCGGCCTTGGCGCCGGTGGCCTGAATGACCATATCGCAGACCAGCACCAGGCGGTCAACGCTGGGGTTCAGCGAACAAATGCCGTTAGACAGCGCTTCGGGCAGCATTGGAATGACCCGGCGAGGGAAATAAACGCTGGTACCCCGTTCAATTGCGTCATCGTCAAGCGCATCGTGAGGCTGCACATAATGGCTGACGTCGGCAATAGCGACCAGCAAGCGCCAGCACGGCTTGCGACGCTTTTCTGTTCCCAGATCGACTGCTTCACAATACACGGCATCGTCAAAATCGCGCGCGTCTTCACCATCGATGGTGATGAATGGAATGTCGCGTAAATCGACCCTGCCTTTCAGCTCGCTGCGTTTAACGGTATCGGATACCGCTGCGGCTTGCGCCAGCGCGGCCTGGGAAAATTCATGCGGAACATCAAACTTGCGCACGGCAATTTCAATTTCCATGCCGGGGTCATCAATTTCGCCCAGCACCTCAACCACCCGGCCTACCGGCTGACTATGGCGGGTTGGCTGCTGCAGGATTTCGATTGTGACCACCTGGCCCGATTCGGCACCACCGATGTCTCCGGGCGCACTCAGTACATCGTGCTTGATACGCTGGTCTTCGGGAACCACAATACTGACGCCGCGTTCGTAAAGGAAACGACCAACCAGCCGGTTGGTACGACGCTCGACCACTTCAACAATGGCAGCCTGCGGACGGCCGCGGTAATCGCCATCGAGCTTGGCCAGAACGCGGTCGCCATGCAACACTTTGAGCATCTCGCGCGGCTGCAAAAACAGGTCTGGACCACCATCTTCACGCAGCAAAAAGCCAAAACCATCGCGGTGACCCTGCACTTTTCCGGCGATGAAATCCATTTTGTTGTTAATTAACAACTTACCTTGGGTGTTATACAAGACCTGCCCATCGCGCTCCATGGCGCGCACACGGCGATCAAAACCCACTGAAACAGGCACCTGTACACCCATACCTCGCGCAAGGTCGTCGAGCCCGACAGGTTTGCCAAGTTCCCGCAAAAATTGAAGAATTTCTTCCCGCGAGGGTACGTGCGGGTCAAAGTCAGGCGGTAAGTCTGACCCGTTGGCCGGCGCACCTGACACATTGTGGGTGTCGGGCGAGTCGATTTTTTTTCGTTTGTTCAAAGGACAAATTTCCCTTTTTAAAATTTCTGATATATAATTCTGTTCTCGGTTGGTTATGAACAATTTCTTGGCGCTACCAACGCTGTCAGCTTGCTAGATTAACAGGTCTTAAGCAGCAGTGGTCAAGATAGTTGAAGTGTCATGCAATCGTAATGCCCAGGTGGCGGAATTGGTAGACGCGCATGGTTCAGGTCCATGTGCCGCAAGGTGTGGAGGTTCGAGTCCTCTCCTGGGCACCACCGCTGTACACAGAGAACCCAGCTAAGTCGATGATTTAGCTGGGTTTTTTGCTTTTGTCTCGCCATTTACCTTGGGGAAAGGAATCACGCTTGGCTCTTCCGCTACGCCAGCAACGCCAGAATAAGCTGCTGATAAAGCAACCGCCGGTTTCTAACCTCAACACCACGTTGACGACCAACTTCGGCCCAACTCGCAACACGATCTCAGACCTCGGGCAACTCTGAAAAGAGCTGGTGCCGACTTACTATAAGCGCTAAAATCAGCTCTTTATTAAGCTCTTTATTAAGCTCTTTATTAAGCTCTTTTTTGGTGATGCTCATGGATACAATCTACGCCGACTATTCGATCAGCATGTCTGACTTCAAGAAGAACCCTGCACAAATTTTACGTGAAGCTGGCCAGAAGCCGGTCGCCGTGCTCAGCCACAACCGTCCGGCCTTCTACATGATCAAGCCACAACTTTTCGAAGCGATGGTGGAAGAGCTCGCAGACAGGGATCTGGTCGAGCTCGTACGCCTGCGGCTGGCGGACAAGGACTCGGCCATCGAGGTGGACATTGACACCGTCTGAACCATTGGAACCACCACCCACATTCCGCTTGAAATTCCTGCCTCAAGCACTGGAGGAATGGAATTCACTGGATGGAAGCGTGAAAGAAACGCTACGCAAACTATTGAAGAAAAGAATGCAACAGCCAAGGCTGCCAGGATCAGAGCTGCACGGTAATTTGAAAGATTGCTACAAAATCAAGTTACGCAAGCAGGGCTACCGATTGGTCTACCAGGTGCAAGAAAACATTCTGGTGGTTCTTGTACTTGCTGTCGATAAACGTGAGGATATGGCCCTTCGCCTGCGTGATGCCTTGGGTACCAGTGCCGAAATGTGGGCCACCATGCAAGCGCAATACGACCTTTGGCAGGCAGAACAAAAACCTCGGCCGAAAGTGGTGCCATTCAGTGAACCCGCGACAGCGTGAAGCCCAGGGAGCGGCTGTAACTGCCAAAGCAATCGACCTGGAGCTAGGTAGCGACCACGGTGGTACGAATTTCCACCTTCAGCGCGCCCGTGATGGCCGCGAAGATCGCCGAAATGTTATTCATCGTAGGGTTGCCTGAAGCAGAAAGCATGCGATGCAGACTTTTGGCCGGCTTGTGAATCTCATCGGCCAACGCCTCAAACCCTACGGTGGCATTGACAAGATCACGAAGTATCTGCTTGGCTGTGTCGGGTTCGCCATTGATAAACAACGTAATGGCCTCATCAAGCAAAGCCTGCGCAAACGCAGGGTCATTCTGCACACGCAAGGCCACAGTGCCTTTGAAATTTCGGGTCAGTGCCATGTTCATGCTTCCTTCTTTGCAAGGGCTTTACGCCGTTTGTAATCGTCCCACAAGGCCAGCGCTCGGTCGATATCCTTCTGCTGACGCTTCTTGCTGCCACCACCAAGCAGAACAATAATTTTCAAACCGTCTTTCGCAAGATAGATGCGATAACCCGGC
>JBAYOZ010000132.1:0-5259 GCA_041677965.1 Pusillimonas sp. | reverse complement strand
CCCCGCCAACGTGGCAACAGGCTGGCATGGATATTAAGGCAACCTGCCACAGGCAATTCCAATGCCCATTGCGGACGAATCAGGCCAAACGCCGCCACGACCATGACATCGGGACGGGCATCAAGCAGTGCCTGGCGAGCCGCCTGGGCGTCTTCGGGATATTTTCCGTCAAGGCGCAAACTGCGTGGTTGCTGAACCGGGATGCCGGCCTCAAGGGCGGCTTGCTTGACCGGACTGGGCGTGAGCTTCAAACCACGCCCGGATGGCCGGTCGGGCTGGGTGAGCACCAACGGCACGTCGTGCCCTGCTGCGCGGATGGCATCGAGCGCGATACGCGCAAATTCGGGGGTACCCGCAAAGACAACACGCATAGCCGGTTACGCCTTGACCGCTTCGCGTTCTTGTTTGCGCAACTTGTTCTTGATGCGATTGAGCTTGAGTGACGACAGGTACTCAACAAAGACCTTGCCTTCAAGGTGATCAAGTTCGTGCTGTACACACACCCCCAGCAAGCCTTCGGCATCAAATTCGTAAGTTTGCCCCTGCTCGTTCAGCGCACGCACACGGATCTGTGCCGAACGCTCAACCCGGTCGTAAATGCCGGGTACAGAAAGACAGCCTTCTTCGTAGACCTGGAGCTCTTCACTTTTATGAATGATTTCAGGGTTGATCAGTACCTTCAGGTCGTTACCGTCTTCAGACACATCGATGACAACCACCCGCTCGTGAACATCAACCTGGGTTGCGGCCAAACCCACACCGGGTGCCGCATACATTGTCTCGGCCATGTCTTTGACCAGCTGACGGATACGGTCATCGACCACCTGCACCGGTTTGGCGACCTTGTGCAAACGCGGGTCGGGATAGCGAAGAATAGTAAGCAAAGCCATGGTTATCAACGGTTAAAGTAACTTTTTCATTATACCAAGCAGGTGTCTGTCCAACGGCTGAGGGCTGTTTATGTCCTGCCGGAAATACAGTTGACGCGCCGTCTGTGGCACACTCATGCCCTATGCCACTAACCCTGCCCAAAGATGAACTTGACGCCTGGATACGCCTGACCCTTGAACCCGGGATCGGGCCTGTTCATGCACGCCACCTTCTGGCTGCTATCGGCTTGCCCCAGGTCGTATTTGAGCAATCAGTGGGCCAACTGCTGAAGTGGTTACCCCACGAGCTGGCTATCCAGTTGGCCCGACCCGCGTCAGATGACATCGTCACGCAAACTGCCAAAACGCGGGAATGGCTTGATCACCCTCACCATTACCTGCTGACACTGGCCGACCCGGCCTACCCGACCGGGCTGCTGGAAACCCACGACCCGCCGTCTGTACTGTATGTCAATGGCCGACCCGATTTATTGTCCCGGTCATGCATTGCCATTGTAGGGGCCCGCCATGCCACACCTGGCGGGCTGGAAAATGCCCGTGACTTTGCCCGCCATCTTGCCGGCACAGGCTGGGGGGTCATCAGTGGTCTGGCGGCCGGCGTCGATACCGCGGCCCATCAAGGCGCTCTTGCGGCCGGGCCGGAAGGCGGCAGCACAATCGCCGTCCTGGGCACGGGCATCGACATTGTTTACCCCGCACGCAACCGCGACCTGGCTCACCAGATTGCAGCGCAAGGCGCTTTGGTCTCTGAGTTTCCACTGGGATGCAAGGCCCTGCCGCATCAGTTTCCACGACGCAACCGGATTGTGGCCGGGCTAAGCCGTGGGGTGCTGGTGGTCGAGGCCGCATTGCAAAGTGGTTCACTGATTACCGCGCGCCAGGCCTCTGAAATCGGCCGCGAAGTTTTTGCCATACCCGGCTCGATCCACTCGCCCCTGTCGCGCGGGTGCCATGCCCTGATACGCCAAGGGGCAAAGCTTGTTGAGTCGGGGCAAGACATTGTTGAAGAACTGCAGACCAATTTGCCCGGGAGTGTGACAACGTCAGGGCAAGCGGCCACGCAACGCTCCACTGAACTGGCACGGATCATCCCTGATGACCGTGTTCTGCAGGCACTGGGCTTCGATCCGGTTGATGTTGATACCCTGCTTGAGCGTACAGGCCTGGACATTGTGCAACTTAACCAGCACCTGACCGAACTTGAACTGTACGGCCGCATTGAACGCCTGCCTGACGGGCGCCTGCAACAACAGACGCTACGTTAGCCTCTTGACCCGTACATCAACGAATTGGCAATGGATACATTAAACCGCCATCTCGCCACAAGGCATTCATGCCCCGTTCAATTTTAAGGGGGCTGCCCTGACCCACATTGCGTTCGAAACTTTCGGCATAATTGCCAACCTGTTTAACAATACGATAAGCCCATTGTTCATCCAGACCCAGGTTCTTTCCGGCATTACCTGTTACCCCAAGCAAACGCTGTATCGCCGGTGAAAGGCTTTTCAACTGGTCATCAACATTGGATGAGCTCACGCCCAGTTCCTCGGCCAGTACCATCGCCGTTAATGACCACTTGACAATATTCAGCCATGGGTCGTCACCCTGTCGAACGAATGGCCCCAGGGGTTCTTTTGAAATGAGTTCCGGCAGCACCATGTAATCACCCGGATTGCCAAGACGAGATGCCCTGATAGCGGCAAGGCCTGAAGCATCCGTTGAAAACACATCACATCGCCCGGCTGCAAAGGCAGACACCGCCTCATTGAACTGTTCGATGACAACAGGCCTGTACTGAATACCGTTGGCACGTGCCCAGTCGGCCAGGGTGTTTTCGTTGGATGTACCGGTTTGCAAACAGATTGTGGCGCCATCAAGTTCTTTGGCTGAGGTCACACCCAAGGCCCGGGGTAGCAGAAAGCCCTGCCCATCGTAAAAGTTGATGCCCGCATGAATTACGCCCAACGCCGTATCGCGTTGCTGGGTCACGGATGTATTGCGGGCCAAAACATCGATTTCACCGGACTGCAATGCCGTGAATCGCTGCTGTGAACTCAAGGGAACTGCTTTATATTTTTCGGCATCGCCCAGCACGGCGGCAGCAACGGCTCGACACAGGTCAACGTCCAGACCTTGCCAGTGCCCTTTGTCATCAGGTGCAGAAAACCCGGCAAAGCCGGTGGTCAGGCCACACTGCAAAGAGTCACGCTTTTTGACTGCATCCAGTGTCTGGGAAAAGGCTCCTGTACACGCCAGCCCCAGCATGGCGACCAGCAAACCCATTAAATTCTTTTTCATGAAAACCTCGTAAGGAGGTATCCCCTTGTCAAGCAGATACCCGTTTAAAGCGATGTTACGTGTAATGACGACTACCAAATAACGCAGAGCCAATACGGATATCGGTCGCGCCCTCTTCAATCGCCCATTCGAAATCACTTGTCATGCCCATAGACAACCGCTGAACATCGGTGTAACCGGATGCCTGAGCCTGGTCACGCAGCTGACGCAGCTGGCGAAAACAAGCGCGTACGGCCGTCTCGTCATCAGAATTGATCGCGAGGGTCATCAGGCCCCTCACCTTCAGCGTTGGATAGTTCTGCAGTGTTTTAAGGAAAGGCAGCAAATCGTCGGGACCAAGACCAAATTTTGAGGGCTCGGGCGAGGTCTTCACCTGCACCAGGACATCCATGCTTCGCCCGTTTTCTGCCAATCGACGGTGAAGCGCCTCTGCAAGTGACTCACGATCCAGCGATTGCACTTCGTTGACCCAACGTACCGCATCTTTGGCCTTGTTGGTTTGCAGGTGTCCGATCAACACCCAGTGCAACGACAAGTCTTCTAGCTGAGGAACCTTGTCGCGCACTTCTTGCATACGGTTCTCGCCGAAACGGGCCAACCCCAGCCCGGCGGCCTCACGAATGGCATCAGGATCAAATGTTTTACTGACGGCCAGCAAATTAACCGTTGAAGGGTCCCGCCCCGCGCGCTCACACGCGCGCAGAATGCGAGCGCGTATATCTTGAAGACGTTGTTTCATTGAGTGGGACATTGCATCGATTTACCGAAAAGTTGAAAACAGCCTTAATTGTGGCACACGACATGACAAGTACAAGAGCCATCAAAGCCAACACACCTGCAGGTGCTCACGCGGTCTGCGATACTGCGTCGCAACTGACACCGTATCAATAAACTACATCGCCATTGCCAGTGTGCGCCGGCTCTCGAACACGCGTTCTTGCCCAGTGTAAGGGTCAACAAACCAGATTCGTCGTGCCAGCAACTGCAGCGGCCTTTCAAAATCGTCAAAAGATGCCGATGGCTGCAGATCCGGGTAAAAAAGATCATTGCAGATCGGTATGCCCAGCGAACTCAAGTGGACCCGCAATTGGTGTTTTCGCCCTGTCACGGGAGACAACTGATAAAGCGCAAGGTCACCCATACGACGAAGCATCTGGATCGAGGTACGGCTGTTGGGTTCACCGGGCACTTCCTGCATGGTGAAATGCGTGGCCTTGGGGGTCAGGCAACTTTCATGCAAGATTGGGAAATCGAACCCGTCACGCCATGGGGCAACAGCTTCATAGGTTTTTTGTACATTGCGCGACTGGAACAAGCTTTGGTATGCGCCGCGGCATGCAGGATCAATCGTCAGCAACATAACGCCGGCGGTCTCACGATCAAGCCGATGCGCCGGACTCAGCCGGGGCAGCTCAAGTTGCTGACGAAGACGCGTAAGTGCTGTTTCACGCAAATAACGCCCACCAGGAATACTGGCCAGAAAATGGGGTTTATCAATAACCAGAATTCGCTCGTCACGATAGAGGATATCGATTTCGAAAGGAACTCTGGCTTCATCAGGTACCTCACGATAGTACCAAAGCCATTGATTGGGTTGATAGGTGGCATCAGCCTTTTGCGACACACCGTCCTGATCGACAATCTCGCCGCGAGCCAGTCGCTCCCGAATCACCTGTGGTGCGGTGAACGGAAATCGATCGATCAGGAAGTCGATGAGGGTTGGCCAAGGGCCATGGGGCAGATGAACGCGGCTGGGCGCGACACCCTCACGTACGGGCAGCGGGGTGATGTCTGAAACGGTTATTGCCATAGCGCTAAGACACCGTTGCCATGAGAATCCATCGCATCAACAGCCAATGCCCAGCTCTGCATGATGCACCGTACATTGGGTAGCGTATTGAATAAACATTTACTGCAAGGGCCTGGAACGCATTGGACTTTTCCATAATGACGCAGGGCTGTTGTTTTTGTTGATTCACAAAGTAAAACGCCCCGCAACGTTGAGTTGCGGGGCGTTTTGGTATAAAAGCCTGACGATGACCTACTTTCACAGACGTTAATCAACTATCAT
>JBAYOZ010000131.1:0-5276 GCA_041677965.1 Pusillimonas sp. | reverse complement strand
TGGCCTGATTGTTCCAGCCTGATTGTTCCGGCCTGAACGTTTGTTCATACCTGTGTCGCGTGAATCCGTGCCACAGGTATTTTTTTGCCAGCGTGGTCACTTTTGACACCGGGGTTGCAGGTCATTGTTGTGTAATGATAATTTGCTGTAATCAAAAGTTTATCCATGCGGTTGTCCACATTTTCGGTGGATAACTGTCTGTTACCATGGTCATAAATCACCCGCCAAGGCTAATGCCTTGATCCGTTTCATGAATTTTCACTAATTACCAGGTTATCAATGAACTTGTCCACATTTCCCGTTGATAACCTGTCTTTTGTATTTTGTTGGCAACATTAAAGGAAACCATGACCGAAACTGACATCACGACGTTTTACGACTGGGCAGTAACCCAATTTGGTGCCATTGCACTTGATCTTGTCATTGCACTGGTTTTACTGATTGTTGGCTGGACAATTTCAAACTGGGTAGGGCGTCTGGTGCGGCGTGTGGCCGATCGTTCATCAAGAATTGATCCCACCATTGTGCCGATGGCGCATTCAGTGGCTGTCTGGGCGGTGCGTGTGGTGGTGCTGGTGGCAGTGCTGGCAAGGCTCGGCGTGCAAACGGCCAGCATTATTGCGGTACTGGGTGCCGCGGGTCTGGCCATCGGCCTTGCCCTGCAAGGCACACTGCAAAATATTGCGGCTGGCATCATGTTGCTGGCCCTGCGCCCGTTGCGCGCGGGCGAGTCGGTGTCCATTGTGGGCAAGGCCGACGGTACGGTTGATGAAGTTGGCCTGTTCCTGACACGTCTGAAGCAATTCGACGGCACTTACATTACCCTGCCCAACAGCCTTATCTGGGGTAGTGCCATCCTGAACCTCAGCCGTCATCAAATCCGTCGTGCCGAAGCGCAGGTGCTGGTACCGTACGGTCAGGATATCGATCGTGCCTTGTCTGTGCTGCGTGAAATGGTTCAAGGTCATGAACTGTCATTGGCTGACCCCGCACCCGCTGTAATGGTGTCTTCCCAGCGTGATTACGCCATGGTTATTACGGTTCGGGCCTGGGCCGAGGCTGGCAATTGGTTCGACTTGCAAAACGACATGAACCGCCGTGCACAACAAGTGCTTGTGCAGGCGGGTATTGAATTACCTGCGGTCCCGCCGGTGCTTTCAGCGGGCTGACCCGGCGGCCTGTCACCGGCGGATGTGCGTGGGTCGTGCGGTGGCATGGCCTGATTGCCACCGGGTCACGATGGCCGCAATTGCCCTTTGGCAGCCTTGACCATGGCGGTACACACGCCACGCATCATGTCCACTTCGTCGTTGGTCAGGTCAGCCCGGGAAAACAGGTGTTGCATGCGCGGAACCAGTTTTTTCGGGTAGGCCAGATTCAAGAACTGTATCTCGATCAGGGCCTCTTGCCAGTGCGTCAGAAATGCCTGTATTTTTTCGTTTGAGGCCCGTTCGGCACCTTCGTCTTTTTTCAGTCCGGCACCTTCGCCGGTTTTGGTGGCATCGGTGCTGAATGCGCCCAGGGCATAGCGCAATTCCCAGGCGGCCAGTTGCAAGGCCTGGGCAACATTAAGCGAACTGTATTCCGGGTTGGCCGGAATATGGCAAATGCGCTGGCACTGTGCAATGTCCTCGTTGGTCAGGCCCGAACGTTCGGTGCCCAGCACAATGGCTACACGGCCTTCACGATAATCCAGCAAGTGCTGCTGGCTAAGCGTGGCCGCTTCGCGGATATCGCAGGTGGGTGGCCCCAGTACACGCTCGCGCGCGGTCATGGCAAAGGCCAGGGTGACCGGGGCCAGGGCTTGGGCCAGCGTGTCGACAATCTGTACCGAAGCCAGTACATCTGTGGCCCCGCTGGCCAGCGCCAGCGCCTCGGGCATGTCGGTAACGTTGTCAAAACGCGGCGCCACCAGGCACAGTTCGCGAAAGCCCATGGTCTTGATGGCGCGCGCTGCAGCACCGACATTACCCGGGTGGCTGGGGTGCACCATGATGAAGCGTGCACGGTTGAATAAATCTGTCATTTCAGGGAATGGCTTCTATCAACTAAAATAGGCGGTTAACTATAATCAAGCCTGTTTCAGTTTTTGTTATTTACGGATCTCTATGCACCCCATGCTCAATACCGCCATCAAGGCGGCACGCCGCGCCGGCTCCATGATCAACCGGGCAAGTCTCGACCTCGAACGGTTGCAAGTGGCGCGCAAGGGGCCCAAAGATTATGTCACGGAAGTCGACCAAAGCGTCGAAGCCGCTATTATCGACATGCTAAAAACGGCATATCCCGACCACGCATTTCTGGGTGAAGAGTCCGGCGAACATCCCGGTGCCGAAGGCCAGGGCAAGGCTCCTGAATATCAATGGATCATCGACCCCCTCGATGGCACCAGCAATTTCATTCATGGTTTTCCCGTGTACGCCGTGTCAATTGCACTGGCTCACCGCGGGCAGGTCACGCACGCCGTCATTTACGACCCGTCGCGCAATGAACTGTTCACGGCCAGCCGTGGTGGTGGCGCCTTCCTGAATGATCGCCGCGTGCGGGTTTCAGGCCTGTCGCGTTATCACGATGCCATGCTCAGTGCCTACGTGCCTGATTCGGGCGGTGGCGTCTCGCCCAACTCACGGTTTTCCGGCATGCTCTCAGAATGCGCCAGCGTGCGCCGTATGGGTGCCTCGGTGCTTGATCTTGCCTATGTCGCCTGCGGTCGTCTTGACGGCTTCTGCGGTGTCAACCTCAAGCGCTGGGACCTTGCCGCAGGCGGCTTGCTGGTGCTTGAAGCCGGTGGTCTTATTGCCGATTTCCAGGGCGAGCAAACCTGGTATGAAACCGGCAGTGTTCTTGCGGCCAGCCCCAAAGTGTTCACGCAAATGCTGGCCCATTTGCAGGCCTGAGCTTTTCCATTTTCGTCCTTCGCCATGAACTCAGACATAGACGGCAGTACCAGCGGGTTCGCCCGCATCTTTTTTTTCAATGATCGCGCAGTGCTTCGCGCAAGGGGCTTCTGATGGAAGCCTTTTCGCTTGACTGGATGCTTGAACCTGCCGCCTGGGTAGGGTTGCTGACGCTGGTTGTTCTTGAAATCGTCCTTGGCATTGATAACCTTATTTTCATTGCCATTCTGGTCGAAAAACTGCCGCCCAAGTTGCGCGACCGTGCCCGGGTCATGGGGCTGTCGCTGGCGCTGCTGATGCGCCTGGGCTTGCTGACCATCATGTCGTGGCTGATCAAGCTGACCGAGCCCCTTGTGCACCTGGGGCCGATGGTGTTTTCGGGGCGAGATCTCATTCTGGTTGTGGGCGGTTTCTTCCTGCTTCTTAAAGGCACACTCGAACTGCACGAACGTGTCGAAGGGCGCACCCATCACTCGTCCGGGGCGGGCATTCATGCCAGCTTTGGCCTGATTGTTACCCAGATCATTATTCTGGACGCCGTGTTTTCGCTTGATGCGGTCATTACGGCGGTGGGCATGGTCGAGCAGTTATCGGTCATGATGCTGGCCGTAGTAATAGCAATGGGCGTCATGCTGTTCGCCTCAAAGCCATTAACCCGTTTCGTCAATGCTCACCCCACCGTTGTCGTGCTGTGCCTGGGCTTTTTGCTGACCATTGGCTTTTCACTGGTGGCCGAAGGTTTCGGTTTTGCCGTTCCCAAAGGGTATTTGTATGCGGCCATCGGTTTTTCGGTCATTATCGAAAGCCTCAATCAGCTGGCGCGGCGCAATATGCAAAAGGTCGAGTTGCGCCGTCCCATGCGCGAGCGCACCGCTGAAGGCATCATGCGCATGCTGGGCAAGCAGCCGCTGGTTGGCCCCGAGCAGCCCGATACCGCCCTGCAACAGCCCGAGGTGCATGCCTTTGGCGAAGAAGAACGCAATATGGTCAGCGGTGTCCTGACCCTGGGTGATCGCACCATCCATTCCATCATGACGCCGCGCAACGATGTCTCCTGGATCAACCTCAACGATCCGGCCGCGGCCATCCGTGACCAGCTCCTTAAAACACCGCACAGCATTTTTCCGGTCTGTCGTGGTTCGCTCGACGAGGTCATTGGTATTGCCCGCGCCAAAGAAGTTCTGGCCGATGTCATTACACATGGCCAGGTAAAGTTGTCGCGCCTGCGTGATCCGCTCATCGTGCACGAGTCCATAGGCGTGTTGCGTCTTATGGAAACGCTCAAGCGCTCTCGCGGTCAGCTGGTACTGGTTACCGATGAATTCGGAACCATTGAAGGCGTGGTTACGCCCATCGATGTATTTGAGGCGATCGCCGGCGAGTTCCCCGACGAAGATGAAACGCCTGATATCGTTCAGGAAGACGAGCATCGCTGGCGGGTTGATGGCGCAGCCGATGTGCACCACCTTGAGCAAATGCTGAATACGGCGGGCCTCGTCAATGAAGAAGAGGGGTATTCCACGCTGGCGGGTTATTTGCTGGGGCGTTTCGGTCAATTGCCTGCACCCGGCGATATTTGCCAGATGGTACAGCCCCATGCAACATTCACTTTCAAGGTGCTGCGACTCGAGGGTCGCCGCATTGCTGAAGTCGAAATCGAGCGTAACCTGGCGTCTGATGATGGCGTTACGGCACAGGAAGGGTAGTAATGACAGAAAGCGGTTTGTATTTGTTCAAGGCCTTCATTCTTGGTGTCATCGAAGGCTTTACCGAGTTCATCCCGGTATCCAGCACAGCCCATTTATTGCTGTTCGGCGAATGGATCAATTTTGAATCCGGCAGCAACAAGGTCTACGAAGTTGTCATCCAGTTCGGTTCTATTTTGGCCGTCATCTGGATTTTTCGTCATCGCCTGTGGCAACTGGTTCGTGGCACCCTGAACCGCGAGCCGGCTGAAGTGGCGTTTTCCCGAAACCTGGCTATTGCCTTTTTACCCGCTGCGATTATTGGTTTTTTAACAATAAAGTACATCAAGATGATGTTCCACAACCCGGCTATTTTTGTTGTAACGCTGGTGCTGGGCGGTTTGATCATGTTGTGGGTCGAGCGCAAGCCCCATATGGCCAGGCATGGGCCGCACAATACGGTGACGGGCGCTGTGCCCCCTGAAAAGCCGGGGCTGGGTCAGCCGGTTACCTTCACCCTTGAAGAGATCACCTGGAAGCAGGCGCTGGCCGTGGGCTTCGCACAGTGTCTGGCCATGATCCCGGGCACCTCGCGGTCGGGGTCGACCATTATTGGCGCCATGCTGGCCGGTGTGCAGCGTAAAACGGCCACCGAGTTTTCATTTTTTCTGGCCATGCCCACCATGCTGGCGGC
>JBAYOZ010000130.1:0-5363 GCA_041677965.1 Pusillimonas sp. | reverse complement strand
CGCTATCGAAGACGTGCAGGGCAGCACAGACCACCCGGCGCAGACCATTCTGGGCGTTACCGGCCTGGCCGTGCCCGGTTTGCTGATTGAAATCGAAGTAACGGTTCGGTTGCCGGGTTGATCATGCAGCGTTCGCCGGGCTGAATGCGTTCAGGCTTGTTCCGCGTCCAGGTAAGGCTCAATCAAGGCCCGGATATCATCCGGGATGCTGACTGAGCTGATCTTTTCAAGGTCGGCAAAGACAACCGTCAAGCGGCCCTCGACACGTACCGCGCCGTCGGGCCCGCAAATGTGCACCTGCATTTGCATTGAACTGCGACCCAGGCGTTTGACCGACAGTTTGCTGGTCAGTTGGTCGCCCAGCTTGCTGGGGATGCGGAAATCAACCTGCAAGTTGGCCATCGGAATGCCAAGGTTACGATTCATATGCAGGTTGTTGAAACCGATTTTCAGGCCATGGTTGAACCAGCTTTCAACCGTATCGTGAAGCATTTCGGTGTAGCGTGGGTAAAAGACAATGCCCGCAGGGTCGCAGTGTTTGAAACCGATTTCAATGGGCATTTCGTGTACTTGGGGCATAGCGGTGTCCTGGTCGTGATGCGAAGAAAAAGGCCCTTCAGGCGTCAATGCCTGAGGGCCCTGCAGATTCTACTTGATGTGTCTGCTCAACTGGCTCGCTTGACCACATACCGCCCGCGCCCGGCGGCTTTGGCTTCGTACATCAGGTTGTCGGCCAGGCGCATCAAGGTGCTTTCCGACGCTTTGCCGTCGCCCACAACCGCACCGATTGACGTACCGATCTGGCAGGGCGTGCCGTCCAGGTCGAAGGGTGTATTGATCGCCGTCATGACTTTTTCTGCCAGCTTTTCGGTGACGGCGATGGCATCATCGCCCAGATCAGCCATCAGGATAACGAACTCGTCGCCGCCAAGGCGCGCGACCGAGTCGGTTTCCCTGACCGATTCGCGCAAGCGTTTCGCAACCTGTTTCAGAACCTTGTCACCGGCCTCATGGCCCAGGGTGTCGTTGATGGGTTTGAACTCGTCAAGGTCCATGAACAGCAGCGCAATGCTGGTGTGCTGACGTCGGGCGCTGGCCAGCGCTGTTTTGATGCGGTCTGCAAGCAGGCGCCGGTTGGGCAGGCCGGTAAGCGAGTCGTGGTTGGCAGCGCGCGCCAGTTCGGTTTGCTGTTCTTTCAACTTGCCCAGCAGGCGGTTGAAGGCACTGATCATGACGCCGACTTCGCCTTGGTTGGCGCCGGGCAGGGGTTCAAGCGGCGTGATGCCACGCGACATTTCGTCGGCCTGCCGGGTTGCTTTGGTTAAAGGCCTGAGCGAAAACGGTACGACTACAGCCAGTACGAGCATCAGCAGCGCAATGGTGATGGCGGTGTTCTGCAGCAAAAACAGGCGTAGCCTGTCGACGGTACCCAGGGCCTCGGCCGTGGCAATGGCCGACACCAGAAACCAGTTCGTGTTGGGTACAGACGCAATGGCAGAGATTTCTTCGGTGCCTTGGGCGTTTACGGTGATGCCTGTGCCCCGGTACCCCTGCATGGCTTTGTCGTGCAGCGTGTTGACACCGTTATTCGGTGTGGGGGAAAGCACTTGATGCCGGTTTGAGGCGGCGATGAATATCCGGTCGTCGGGTGAAATCAGCAGAAAACCGCTACCGGTTGTGCCCAGCCGGGCTTGCAGCAGGTTACCCAGAAAATCAGGGCTGTACAGCAGGGTGAAGCCCGTCAGGAAGGCCCAGGGCTTGTCGTTCAGATCAACCAGCACGAGCGTCATGGGCAGTATGGGGCTGACCTGCCCCGGGATGATCAGGGGTTTGCCGATGTAAATGGCGTTGTTGGTGGGGTTGTTTCGGGCGGCGTTGGGTAGCAGGTCGAAGGTATCGCCTTTCCAGTCGAAGGCGGTTTGGTTGCTGATGATACGGCCATCGGCGCTGGTTAGCAGAACACCCGCAGAAAACAGGGCCTCGAAGGGCGCTGATTTTCCGAAATTGTTACCTGGCAAGGCAGAGCCGTAAATGATGTCCAGGGTAATCTGGCTGCCCATTTCCTGCAGCCGGTACTGACGGATAAGGATTTTGTGGCCAATGTCGTTTGCCACATAGTTGGCCAGCGACATTTGTTGTTGCGACACGACGTTTGTGATGTCTTCACGCAAAAACTCGGACATGATCAGGTAACGCACACCTGAACCGACCAGAATCATGGACAGTCCGAACAGAAAGAGCCGGAAAAGAATGCTTTGCGTGAACGAAGCCAGGGACATGATGTTCTTTTTATGTGGCAGACCGACAATCTAGCAGATAACGGCCTGTTTTACCCCTTTTTCGTCATTTCTTTAGCATGGCTGCCCCGAGCATGTGACCACTAAGCCAGGCCCCTTCCACTTTGCCGCCATTGAGCCAGTCGCCGCAAACGCCAAGACCCATTGCAGGGTTCCAGCAATAACCGGGCAGCGATGCGGGGGCGACATCGGCATAGCGCCAGCGGTGGGCCGAGGCATGATTGGGGGCCGGTGCACCCAGTTGCATGAAGGCGGCCTGAAGTGCTGCGATCACGTCTTGCGCTGTGCTGTCGATATGGTCTTCGCTCCAGCGGGCATTGGCATGGGCCAGCCAGGTTTCAGGGCCGTGTCGTCCGGGTTTGCTGCTGTCGCGGGCCACCCAGCCCAAGGGGCCTTCGCTGATGAACGCGCCGTCAAACGGCAGGTCAACAGGTGCCTCGTAGTGCAGCATCAGGGCCCAGCAGGGCAGCATTTCGACGTCTGTTGCCAGGGCCGCCAGATCGGGAGCGACCGGGGCCAGCAAGGGGACGGCTTGAGGCGCAGGCGTGGCAACAATGACGCCATTGAAGCGAGTCGGCAACACACCGGTTTCGGCGCAGCTCAGTTGCCAGCCGGTGTCGTTGCGGGCTATTTCAGTGATGGTGTGGCTGGTCAACAGGTTCGCCTGGCGCGCCGCGTGGCGTGCGGGGGCGGTCATGGTTGGGGTGCCCACATAGCGTTTCAAATGACTGTCAGGGCTGGGTTGGGTGGATGTGCCGACCACTGCAATGCGGCCACCCCAGGGGGCAACGACGCCAGCACGTTCCCATTCTTCAACTTCAGCCTTGAATAGCGGGTCACGCGCCCGGAAATACTGGGCGCCATGGTCACACTGCCAGCCGTCGCCTCGCCGGGTGCTCATGCGGCCACCGGCACCACGGCTTTTCTCGAACAGGCTGACGGTGTGGCCCGCGTGCGTCAGCGCAGCGGCGCATGCCGCTCCGGCAATGCCGGCGCCAATAATAGCGATGTGTTTGGGTTGACTCATTTTGTCTTGGACAAACAGCGTTAAATGTCTAATAGTAAGCCACTTTGCCGGGGAGGTACGGGGTGTTCATGATTGTCGCCGGAAGGCACCCCGTTGGCCGGCGTTTTCCCGGGTAAAGTGCGCCATGGCCGGGCCGCGCATATCAAGGCACAAGGCTTTGAACAATTCGATGGCGTTCATTTGCACATTGCGCCGGTGCACGATGCCGACATCCAGGCTTGTTGCGGCCGCTTCGCAAGGCAGCAAAAAAAACCGTTTTCGCTCGTTGTCGTCCGACAGCGCGTAGACCGGCATCAGGGCGATGCCATCGGTCATGCCGACGATACGCTTGATGAACTGTGCGTCGTTTGATTCGGTAACGACGGCGCCATAGCCCCCTTTGGGCAGAAACAGGCTGTCGGTAATGTCACGGGTACCGCTGCCTGGTTGAAACAGCACAACCGGATATTCCCGTATTTCGTCAAGAGATACCCGGTGCCGGCTGACCAGCGGATGACTGGCGCGCACGATAAACGCATGTTCGGTTCTGGCCAGTGGGATGCTGGTCAGGTGTGTGTTGGTGGTGTTGATCGGGGCGAAGGCGATGTCTGCAGTGCCCGCCAGCACACGCTTGACCGCTGCCTGGGCCGTTTCGGCCGCAGTAAACACCACGTCGATTCCCGGATAACGCGCGATAAACGCTTCGCACAAATCACCCAGCAGATGCACGATGGACAGGGAGGTGGCCGCGATGCGCAATGATCCGGTCGCAGGCCCTTTGCTGGCCAGGGCAAACTGGTTTTCCAGCCGGGTTAATTCATTCTGGATCTTGCGGGCAGACTCCAGGACGGCCAGCCCTGCACGCGATGGATAGACCTTCGGGCGCGCCCGGATGATCAGGGTTTCACCCAGCGCTTCTTCCAGGCGTCTGATCTGGTGACTAAGCGCAGATTGCGTCAGCCCGCATTGGGCGGCGGCTTCGCTGAAGCTTCCTGTGTCGGCAATGGCTTGCAGGGCTTTCAGTTGCTTGATTTCCATTATCGGGTCTGTGATTGTCTGTTCCCACGTGCAGCCGGGGTGCACATCATTGTATGAAAAATATTAATAATGGCTTGCCAGAAACTGCGTTGACCTTCATGTCGTGACGCTCGTAGACTGCCAAAGCCGGTGTTCAGGTGATCACCCTTGAGGGTGATGCGCTGGTCCGTTTCAAGCAGGCAGCCTATGACGCAGCCTGGAAACGCGTGAAAGAGAACAGTCCGCAGCATGGTGAGAAGCTGCAGGCCCTGTTCGGTGCGAAGTAACAGTTATCGGTTTTAACAGAGGGTGTGATGGCAGAACGGTCTTTCAAGCATGAAGTCAGCAAACTCAGGCTCGGTGAGGGCGAGGAGTTTGCAGGCGAGGGAATTTTGGCGGTGACCAAGGCCTTGCTGCAGGCGGGCGTATCGTATGTTGGGGGGTATCAGGGGTCACCGGTTTCCCACTTGATGGACGTTCTGGCCGATGCCGACGAGGTCTTGACCGAGCTGGGTGTGCATTTCGAGAACAGTGCCAGTGAAGCGACGGCGGCGGCTATGCTGGGGGCGTCGGTACATTACCCGTTGCGGGGCGCGATCACTTTCAAATCGACTGTAGGCACCAATGTGGCTTCGGATGCCTTGTCTAATCTGTCGTCGGGCGGGGTGACGGGCGGTGCCTTGATCATTCTGGGAGAAGATTACGGCGAAGGCTCAAGCATTATTCAGGAGCGCTCCCATGCGTTTGCCATGAAGTCGCAAATGTGGCTGCTGGACCCACGTCCGAATCTGGCCTCGCTGACCGATGCCGTCGAGAAAAGTTTCGAGTTGTCCGAAGCCAGCAATACCCCCGTGATGCTGACATTGCGCGTGCGTTCGTGTCATGTTCATGGGCGTTTCACCACCAAAGACAACAAGCGTCCGGTTTACACATTGAAAGACGCCATTGAAAATCCGCGTCGTGATGTCGAGCGCATGGCATTGGCACCGGCAACATTTCTGCATGAGCATGAAAAGATAGCGTCACGCTGGGATAACGCCGTT
>JBAYOZ010000129.1:0-5401 GCA_041677965.1 Pusillimonas sp. | reverse complement strand
TGACCACCCAAATACGCACTGCCGGAGCCGCTTTCCGGGCCGCACTGGCACAAGAAGTCCCTTTGCAAATCATTGGCGCCATCAATGCCAATCATGCCCTGCTGGCCAAACGGGCGGGCTATCGAGCCGTCTATCTTTCAGGGGGCGGCGTCGCGGCCGGCTCATTGGGGCTACCTGATCTGGGCATCAACACGCTGGATGACGTGCTTGTTGATGTACGTCGCATCACGGATGTGTGCGATGTTCCCCTGATGGTCGATATCGATACCGGGTTTGGCCCCTCGGCGTTCAATATCGCACGCACCGTCAAAAGCCTGATCAAGTTCGGCGCTGCCGCATGCCACATCGAAGACCAGGTCGGCGCAAAACGCTGCGGCCACCGCCCCGGCAAAGAAATTGTCAAAACCCAGGAAATGGTCGACCGTGTGAAAGCAGCGGTCGATGCGCGTACTGACGACAGTTTTTTTCTGATTGCACGTACCGATGCCATTGCGGTCGATGGCATTGACGCTGCGCTTGACAGGGCCATCGCATGCGCCGAAGCTGGTGCCGATGCTATCTTCGTTGAAGCGGCCTACGACCTGCTGACCTACCAAAAATTCACCGATACCCTGAATGTCCCGGTACTGGCGAACATTACCGAATTTGGCAAGACGCCCCTCTTTTCAGTCAATGAGTTGGACAGTGCAGGCGTTCGTATGGTGCTGTACCCCTTGTCAGCATTCAGAGCCATGAACAAGGCCGCAGAAACCGTCTACCAGGCCATACGCAAAGACGGCCATCAGCGTAACGTGATCGACATCATGCAAACGCGTGAAGAACTGTACGAAGCCATCGGCTATCACGCCTATGAAGAAAAGCTCGACGCCCTCTTCCAGCAAGAGCCCCGGTCTTGAGCTCTACAAAAATCAATATAAAACCCTAACCCGGAGATAGAGACATGAGCACACCCCAAACCAGTCCCTCAGAGCCAACCCAGAACGCAAATGGCCCAAAACCCAAAAAATCAGTCGCACTATCCGGCGTGATTGCCGGCAACACGGCTCTGTGTACGGTGGGCAAGACGGGTAACGACCTGCACTACAGAGGCTACGATATTCTTGATATTGCCGAGCAGTGCGAATTCGAAGAGGTGGCCTATTTATTGATCCATGGCGAACTGCCCGATGCGAATACCCTGCGGGCCTACACGCAAAAGCTGAGCCGCCTGCGCGGCCTGCCCGTTCAATTGCAGAACATTCTTGAATCGTTGCCTGCTGCCACTCACCCCATGGACGTCATGAGAACCGCCGTGTCGGCCCTGGGCTGCATCCTGCCCGAGAAAGAAGATCACAACCTGGCCGATGCCAAAGACATTGCAGATCGCCTGCTTGCCTGCCTTGGCTCGGCCCTGCTGTACTGGTATCACTACAGCCATCGCGGCGAAATGATCGACGTTCAGACCGATGACGACAGCATTGGCGGACACTTCCTGCATTTGCTGCATGGGCAAGCCCCCAGCCAGGACTGGGTTCGTGCCATGCACACGTCCCTGATTCTTTACGCCGAACACGAATTCAACGCATCGACCTTCACCAGCCGGGTCATCGCCGGCACAGGCTCTGACTTTTACTCGGCCATTACCGGCGGCATCGGCGCCCTGCGCGGACCCAAGCACGGCGGGGCCAACGAAGTCGCCTTCGAGATCCAGAAACGCTACGGCAACCCCGACGAGGCCGAGGCCGATATCCGCCAGCGCGTTGCCAACAAGGAAGTCGTCATCGGCTTTGGCCACCCGGTTTACACCGTATCCGACCCACGCAATGAAGTCATCAAGCGTGTGGCCAAACACCTGTCCGACCTGGCGGGTGATACCCGTATGTATGACATTGCCGAGCGCCTTGAAACCGTCATGTGGGACGCCAAGAAAATGTTCCCGAACCTGGACTGGTTCTCGGCCGTGTCTTACCACATGATGGGCGTACCCACCGCCATGTTCACACCGCTGTTCGTCATCGCACGCACCGCAGGCTGGGCAGCGCATATCATTGAGCAGCGCATCGACAACAAAATCATTCGACCCACAGCGAACTATATCGGTCCTGATAACCGCAGCTTTGTTTCGCTGAATAATCGCTAATCCAAACTGTTGATACACCTACCGGAAACACCCATGTCCAACTCGCCCATTTCCAACACCCGACCGACCCCAGACCAGGTCCTCGTTGACATCGCCGACTACGTCATCAACTACACGCCGAAAAGCGACCTGGCTTACAGCACGGCACGTAACTGCCTGATCGACACGCTGGGTTGCGGTCTTGAAGCCCTTGAATACCCGGCTTGCCGCAAGCTGATGGGCCCTGTCGTTCCTGGCACGACCGTGCCCAATGGCGCCAAAGTCCCTGGCACACCGTACCAACTGGACCCGATCCAGGCCGCATTCAACATCGGCACCATGATCCGCTGGCTTGACTTCAACGATACCTGGCTGGCTGCCGAGTGGGGGCACCCCTCTGACAACCTCGGGGGCATTCTGGCGACGGCCGACTGGCTCTCACGTACCGCCGTTGCCGCAGGCAAAAAACCGCTGCTGATGCGCGACGTACTTACCGCCATGATCAAGGCCCACGAAATCCAGGGTTGCATTGCCCTTGAAAACTCGTTCAACAAGGTCGGCCTTGACCACGTTGTTCTGGTCAAAGTCGCCTCGACCGCCGTGGTCGCACACATGATGGGCCTGAGCCGCGATGAAATCATCAACGCCTTGTCGCTGGCCTGGGTTGACGGCCAAAGCCTGCGTACCTATCGCCACGCCCCCAATACCGGCAGCCGCAAGAGCTGGGCTGCGGGCGATGCCACCAGTCGCGCCGTGCGCCTGGCCCTGATCGCCAAAACCGGCGAAATGGGTTACCCCTCGGTTCTGACCGCCAAAACCTGGGGCTTCTACGACGTCTTGTTCAAAGGCCAGCCCTTCGAGTTCCAGCGCCCCTACGGCGAATACGTCATGGAAAACATCTTGTTCAAGATTTCCTTCCCTGCCGAATTCCACTCGCAAACCGCCGTCGAGTGCGCCATGCAGTTGCACACCATGCTCAAAGCCGCTGGCAAATCGGCCGAAGACATCAAGCGCATCACGATTCGTACCCACGAAGCCTGCATCCGCATCATTGACAAAAAAGGCCCGCTCAACAATCCGGCTGACCGCGACCACTGCATCCAGTACATGGTTGCGGTACCGCTGCTGTATGGCCGCCTGACCGCTGCCGACTACGAAGACAGCATTGCCGCCGACCCACGTATCGACACCCTGCGCGACAAGATTGTTTGCGTTGAAGACCCGGCGTTCACGGCCGAGTACCACGACCCTGAAAAGCGCTCGATCGCCAACGCCTTGACGGTCGAACTGAATGACGGCACCGTCCTTGATGAAGTGGTCTGCGAATACCCGATCGGTCACAAACGCCGCCGTGCCGATGGCATCCCGCTGCTGGAAGCCAAATTCCGTACCAACCTGGCCCGTCAGTTACCCGAAAAAAAACAGCAACAGATCCTGGCCGTTTCCCTCGATCAAGAGCAATTGGAATCAATACCGGTTCATGAATATGTTGATTTCTATATCATGTAGCACGACACCACACTTGGCGATGGCAAACCTCCCACGCTAAATTCAGAGCAGGCCTCCCCGGGGAACCGTTAAACTAAGGCGCAAAAATCATTCCCCGGGAGACCCATGAAACGATCGGCCGCTTCACCTGAACGACAATCCGAAACTACCAACCTGCTGCGTCAGGATATTCGCCGCCTGGGAAAAGCGCTGGGTGAAGTGATCCGCGACTCGGAAGGCGTCGCGACCTACACTGTCGTTGAAAAACTTCGGCGGTCAGCCGTAACCTTCCGGCGCGAAGGCAACCCTGCCGACAGCAAGGCGCTGACGCAGGCGATTGGCCGCCTGGGCCCAAAAGAAGCCTCATCGGTGGGTCGCGCCTTCAGTTATTTCCTGCAACTCTCGAATATTGCCGAAGACCGTGACCAGAACCGGCGCCATCGCAACGCCGTGCTGGCCGATGACACTCGTATCAAGGGCAGCCTGCAACAGGCCCTGACGGCCCTGCAAGCGCGTGGCGTCAGCCGTCAGCGCATCCAGAACTACCTGAGCGAAGCCTGCATCGTACCGGTACTGACCGCACACCCGACCGAAGTGCAGCGCAAAAGTACGCTGGACCTGCATCGCGAGATCGCCCGCTTGCTGGCGACTGACCGCTCAACCCTGTCCACCATGGAACAACAGGTGCTTGAGCAGCACCTGCTGGGCCTGGTAGCCACCCTGTGGCAAACCCGCATGCTGCGCTGGCAAAAGCTCACGGTAATCGACGAAATCGACAACTCGCTCAGTTACTACAACAGCACATTCCTGACCGCCATCCCCGAGCTCTATCACGAGCTGAACCTGCGCCTGCACCCGTCGGGCAAGTCCGTGTTCAACAACCGCCTGCCCACCTTGCCGCCCTTCCTGCAAATGGGCAGCTGGATTGGCGGTGATCGCGATGGCAACCCCAATGTCAATGCCGACACCCTGGAACAAGCCCTGCTGCGACAGTCGGCGGTAGTAATACGACATTACCTGAACGAAGTGCATACCCTGGGCAAAGAGTTGTCCATTTCCACGTCGCTGGGTTCTGCCAGCCCCGCCTTGATGGCGCTGGCGCAAACCAGCCAGGACACGTCCGAACACCGCCAGGACGAGCCCTACCGGCGTGCCCTGATTCACATTTATGCCCGGCTCGCCGCAACCGCAACCACACTGACCGGCCGGCCACAGGCCCAGCGGCCAACCTACGAGGCCGCACCATACAACACGCCCGCCGCATTGCAGGCCGATCTGCAAACCCTGGCCGATTCGCTGGACAAACACCATGGGCATGTCATTGCCACGTTGCGGCTGTCTGGCCTCATCCAGGCCATCGGCATTTTCGGTTTTCACCTGGCATCCGTCGATCTGCGCCAGAATTCGGACGTACATGAACGGGTACTGACCGAACTGTTCGAAACAGCCGGGGTAACCTGGCAAGGCAAGCCCGTCAACTACAGCCAGCTTGACGAGGACAGCAAACAGGCCGTCCTGAGGGCCGAACTGCAACAAACCCGCCCACTGGTTTCGCCATGGGTGGTCTACAGCGACGAAACCGAAAAAGAACTGGCCATTTTCCGCATGGCGGCGCAATGCCGGCGCAAATATGGCGAAGGTGCCATACGCCAGGCCATCATTTCCCATACCGAAACCCTCAGCGACCTGCTTGAAGTGCTGGTCTTGCAACAGGAAACCGGGCTGATCACGCCGTCAGCGCAGCGCCACAACACGCCGGTGCAAACCGGGTTGATGGTAACCCCACTGTTTGAAACCATTCCCGACCTGCAAATG
>JBAYOZ010000128.1:0-5410 GCA_041677965.1 Pusillimonas sp. | reverse complement strand
TTTCTGGGCCCCGGCATACACCACCGCAGCCTTTGAAAAATCAATCGGCCGCGACAAAATGTGCGACGACGCATCAACCACCAGGGGCACGTTGGGCGCACCCAACGCCGACATATCGGGCCACTGTACAAATTCGACACCCCCGATAGTTTCGTTACTGCACAGGTGCACATACGCAGCATCGGCCCGCACCTGCCATTGATCGGGCGAAGGGAACCAGGTAAGCGGCAACTGAACGCGGCCATCAAGGGTTGTTTCGACACCGCTTGTAGCGGCCACAGCCGCATCACCGTAACGACGCGCTTCTTTGGCTGATTTATCGGACCAGCTGCCTGAAACAACGTAATCGGCCTTGCCCGAGCCGTTCCGGCCAATGAGGTTCATGGGCAAAATGGCATTTTCACCGGTTGCCCCGCCCTGCATGAACAACACGGCATAGTCATCAGGAATCGCCAGCAGGGTGCGCAAATCGGCCTCAGCCTCGTCGCGAATCTGCATGAACTGCTTGCCGCGATGGCTCATTTCCATGACCGACATGCCACTGCCGTGCCAGTCGGTCATTTCAGCGGCGGCCTGCTCAAGCACCTGCAACGGCATCGCCGACGGACCGGCAGAAAAATTCCATGGCCTCATGGTTGTTACTCGCCCTTGTCTGTATCACTATCGTTATCGGTGTCGGTGTCAGTGTCAGCATCGGTGTCGGCCACACTTTCATCCGACGCGACCGCATCACCCGCTACCGGCGCATCAGGGTCTGAACCGTCGATGCCGGCATCTTCCCCCTCTTCGTCATCGACATCGCTTTCAACAACACGACGAACGCCCGACAGATGACTGTCTTCGTCAATGTTGATCAGGGTGACGCCCTGTGTCGCACGGCCCATTTCACGAATTTCGGAAACGCGGGTGCGTACCAATACACCGGCCGACGTAATCAGCATGATTTCATCGGACGGGTTAACCAGCACAGCCCCTACGACCTTGCCATTACGGGCGCTGGTCTGGATGGCAATCATGCCCTTGGTACCACGACCGTGACGGGTGTATTCAACAATGGACGTGCGTTTACCATAGCCGTTCTGGGTGGCAGTAAGCACGCTTTGCGACTCGTCGCCAGCCACAATAAGGGAAATAACCGACTGGCCATCTTCGAGCATCATGCCGCGCACACCGCGGGCAGTACGGCCCATGGGGCGGACATCGTTCTCGTCGAAACGCACGGCCTTGCCCGAGTCGGAGAACAACATGATGTCGTGCTTGCCATCGGTAAGATCTGCACCGATAAGGAAGTCACCCTCGTCCAGGCCAACGGCAATAATGCCGGCCTTGCGCGGGTTGGAGAAATCGGACAACGGTGTTTTCTTGACCGTACCGCGTGACGTTGCCATGAAAACATAATGGTCGTCGCTGAATTCTTTGACCGCCAGCACGACAGTGATCTTTTCACCGTCAACCAGCGGGAACATATTGACGATAGGACGTCCGCGCGAATTGCGTGACCCCTGCGGCACTTCCCAGACCTTCAGCCAGTACACCCGGCCATGATCAGAGAAACACAACAGATAGTCGTGGGTATTGGCAATGAACAACTGGTCGACCCAGTCGTTTTCTTTCATGGCGGTGGCCTGCTTGCCGCGCCCGCCGCGCTTTTGCGACCGGTACTCGGACAACGGCTGGCTTTTTATGTAACCGGTTTGCGAGAGCGTGACCACCATGTCCATGGGGGTGATCAAGTCTTCGGTATCGAGTTCGGTGGCGTTACGCTCGATTTCAGACAGACGGGTATCTTTGGCGCCGACGCCGAACTCATTTCGAATGGCAACCAGTTCGTCAGAAATGATTTGCGTGATGCGCTCTGGACGGGCCAGGATGTCGAGCAGGTCGGCGATCGTGTCCATGATGTCTTTGTACTCATTGACGATCTTGTCTTGCTCAAGGCCGGTGAGGCGCTGCAGGCGCATGTTCAGGATTTCTTGCGCCTGGGTATCGCTTAAACGATAAAGGCCATCGTCTTGCAGGCCAAAAACTTCAGGTAAGGCATCAGGACGATACGCCGCCCGCCCGCCCGGCGTGTTGCCCTGGTCGGCACGTGACAACATTTCGCGCACCAGGGATGAATCCCATGTGCGTGCCATCAGTTCCTGGCGAGCCACCGGCGGCGTGGGTGCCGCCTTGATAATGGCGATGAATTCATCAATATTGGCCAGCGCCACAGCCAGGCCTTCAAGCACATGGCCACGCTCACGCGCCTTGCGCAGCTGGAACACGGTGCGACGCGTAACAACTTCACGGCGGTGGAACAAAAAGTATTCGACCAGCTGCTTCAGATTGAGCAAACGAGGCTGGCCATCGACCAGCGCCACAAAGTTCATGCCAAACGTATCTTGCAGCTGCGTGTGCTTGTACAGATTGTTCAGAACAACTTCAGGCACTTCACCGCGCTTGAGCTCGATGACAAGACGCATACCGTCTTTGTCTGACTCGTCGCGGATATCGGAGATGCCTTCGATTTTCTTTTCGTTGACCAGTTCAGCAATGCGCTCTTGCAGCGACTTCTTGTTGACCTGGTACGGGATGGCATCAACAATAATGGCCTGGCGGTTACCCCGCTCAAGGTCTTCAAAGTGTGTTTTTGCCCGCATGACCACACGACCGCGACCAGTGCGATAGCCCTCGCGAACACCCGACAAACCATAAATAATGCCACCCGTCGGAAAATCAGGCGCCGGGATCAGTTCGATAAGCTCATCAACCGTGCAATCGGGGTTGCGAAGGCAATACAAACAGCCATCAACCACCTCGGACAAGTTGTGCGGCGGGATATTGGTGGCCATGCCCACGGCAATACCCGAACTGCCGTTGACAAGCAGATTGGGCAAGCGCGAGGGCAACAACAACGGTTCTTGTTCGCTGCCGTCGTAGTTAGGCCCGAAATCGACCGTTTCCTGGTCAATATCGGCCAGCAATTCGTGTGCAATTTTCGACAGGCGAATTTCGGTATATCGCATTGCCGCCGCGCTGTCGCCATCGACCGAACCGAAGTTACCCTGACCATCGACAAGGGTATAGCGCAGCGAGAAGTCTTGCGCCATACGAACGATGGTGTCGTACACGGCCGAATCACCGTGAGGGTGGTATTTACCGATGACGTCACCGACAATACGCGCCGACTTTTTATAGGCACGATTCCAGTCGTTGTTGAGCTCGTGCATCGCAAACAAAACGCGCCGGTGAACCGGCTTGAGCCCGTCGCGGACATCGGGCAGCGCCCGACCCACGATGACGCTCATGGCGTAGTCCAGATAACTGCGGCGCATCTCTTCTTCGAGCGATATCGGAAGAGTTTCCTTGGCGAAGGAATCCATAGGGTTCTATATTCTTGAAAGGTATGATCGTGTAGGTGACCGACTACGGGCGAATGGGAAATTCTAGCACTTCCCACCCCTGCCCGAGCCCGTTGCCGAAAACCAACAATATTGCAAAACTTGCGGTAGAATTATCGACATCTAGGCCCCGCATGCGAATCTGGCATAACGAACCGCACGAAAATACCGTAAGATTCGGCCTATCACGCATGATTTCCAGAGCAATTCTTTAAACCGAAACACTGAATTGCTATACTGGTTACGTTTTTCAATAATGCGGCGGAGGTTCGCTGCGGTCACTTACCAGCATTAAGCTCAACGAGGAGAAACATGAATAAACCCTCTAAATTCGCATTAGCCTTTGCTATTGCCGCCATCTCGGCATCTGGTGCAGCTTCTGCGCAAACCATCGACAACTGGCAAACACCTTACGGTGGCGCTGTCATGAACGGCACCAACGAACTGTGCTGGCGCAACAACTTCTGGACACCTGCCACCGGCCTTCCCGGATGTGACGGTGTACCTGTTGCACAACAAGCTCCTGTCGGCACGCCCTCCGCAGCTAAAGTTGTTCTGAACGCTGACACGTTCTTCGACTTCGACAAGTCCACCATCAAGCCCGCCGGCCGCCAGGTTCTTGACCAGGTTGCTGCACAGGCCCAGTCGCTGAACCTCGAAACCGTTATTGCTGTTGGTCACACCGACTCCATCGGTACTGAACAGTACAACCAGGGCCTGTCACAGCGTCGTGCAAACGCCGTCAAAACATACCTGGTCAGCAAAGGCATTGATGCAAACCGCATTTACGCTGAAGGCAAAGGCGAATCACAGCCCGTCGCCAGCAACAAAACTCGTGAAGGCCGCGCACAAAACCGTCGCGTAGAGATCGAAATCGTCGGTACACGCAAGTAATTCGTTACTGCAAACGACGTTACAATAAAGGGGTGCCTTCGGGCACCCCTTTATTTTTTCGGGCAACAGCATGAACACCACACCGTCTTCCCCAGGTACCCAAAACGTCAGCCAGGCCGAAATCGAAAAATTCAGTGCCCTGGCTTCACGCTGGTGGGACCCCGAAAGTGAATTCAAACCCTTGCACGCAATCAACCCGCTGCGCCTGGGCTGGATCCAGCAAATTACCGGGCCGCTGGCTGGCAAGCGTATTGTTGATGTGGGCTGTGGTGGCGGTATTCTGGCTGAAAGCATGGCCGTTGCCGGTGCCAAGGTTACCGGCATAGACCTGGCCGACAAGTCGCTTACGGTCGCCCGCCTGCATAGCCTTGAATCGGGCGTTCCGGTTGACTACCAGTCGATCAGCGCTGAAGATTTCGCTGCGCAGCATGCCGGGCAGTTCGATGTGGTGACCTGCATGGAAATGCTGGAACACGTACCCGACCCCGCATCTATTGTGCAGGCCTGCAGCCAGATGGTAAAGCCGGGCGGGTGGGTATTTTTCTCTACCCTCAACCGTAACCCCAAGTCATTCCTGTTTGCCATTGTCGGGGCTGAATATGTGCTGCGTTTGTTGCCGCGCGGCACGCACAGCTACGAAAAGTTCATCAAGCCAAGCGAACTGTCGCGGGCGGTGCGCCAGTCGGGGTTAACCGTCATGGAAATGGCGGGCATGGGCTACAACCCGATCACTGATATTTATTCCCTTTCTCGCGATACATCGGTCAATTACCTGATGGCCACGCAAAAGAAGGAACTGTAAACCATGTCCAAGCTGGTTCTGTTTGATTTTGACGGCACACTGGCCGACACCGCCCCCGACATGGCCGTGGTGGCAAACCGGCTGCGCGAGCGCCAGGGGCTGCCCCCCCTGCCCTTCGAGGCCTTGCGCCCGGTTACATCACAAGGGGCCCGTGGTTTTTTACGTGCCAGCCTGGGCATCGAACCCGACCACCCCGACTACGAAGCGCACCGCCAACAGTTTCTGGCCGATTATGCCAAGCACCTTACGGTGCTGACCCGGCTTTTCCCCGGTGTCCCCGAATTGCTGCAAGCGCTCAAAGGCCAGGGGTTCCAGTGGGGTATCGTCACCA
>JBAYOZ010000127.1:0-5416 GCA_041677965.1 Pusillimonas sp. | reverse complement strand
TGTCATGCATGGTCTTGTCTCCTGAATCTGATGTCATGGATGAGTTGTTTTGTTTGACAGTTGCATTATGGGCAAGCCCACCCTGCAGCGACTATCCCGCAACTGCCTATCGCTATCCCGAAAGTGCACAGCTGCAGCGGCAGGTTCAGAGACATCAACCGCGCCATGACAAGGCCGGCAACCTTACCGCCGGCGAAAACAGAAAACACCTGATACAACCTGCTTTACACAGGCTGTCATTGAAGATGACATTTTTCTTAACGCCATTCGGCGTAAATACTCTGCCCGACCCTGCTCCGACGAATCAAACCAGGGCAAATACGATCAGGTCGCGGTATGTTGCATGTCGCCATCAATTGACAAGGCCTGACCCGAGATCGAACGGCCGCTTTCAGAGGCCAGGAACACGGCCATATCGGCAATGTGAGCGGGATCAACCAGATATTTCAATGACTGCGACGACATGGCGTCGGCCGCCACGGCGTCCAGGGACCGGCCACTGATGCGCGCCCGACCTTCCAGGACGTGCTGGAATCTGGGCCCGTCGGTCGCACCTGGCAACAAGGCGTTGACACGAATACCGTCGATGCCCAGCTCGATAGACAGGCTTTTGGTGAAGCCTATCAACCCCCATTTGCTGGTGGAATAGGCTGAACGGTTAGGATAGCCAAACCGCCCTGCAACAGACGACATATTGATGACAGATCCACCCTTCGATTCACGCAAGTACGGAATCGCCATGCGGGTGACGTTGAAGGTACCGTTCAGATTAATCTGCATCACCCGATCCCAGGCGTCAGGGTCAAATGACTCGACCGACGAGGTTGGCCCGGGAATACCCGCGTTATTGACCAAAACATCGATTCCGCCCAACCGCGCGGCAGCGTCAGGAACCATCTTTTCGATCTCAGCCCGGCTGCCGATATCGCAAAGGGCGGTGTGTACACCCGGCAACGCGGTTTGCAATGCAGCCAGGGCCGCCTCGTCAATATCACAGACATAAACACGGGCCCCGCGCGCATGAAACGCACGCGCAATGGCCAGACCAATACCGGAGGCTCCGGCTGTAATTAAAACGCGCTGTTTGTCCACGCTGTCTCCTCGAGTTTGAAAAATTGTCTCTGGCCCAAAACGGGCCTCAACTGATCATGAAGGGCCAGGTCGCCGCCCGCACAATGTGCGGTAACCTCGCACATTGTGTGCTTGCCCTTATTGGCTATTGTCAACCGGCGATAAGTGCCATGGCAAACAAAACCGAAACCCTTTCGGACACGCGAGCCGCCGACTTGTTACCCTGTCTGGCACACACAAACACAACTGCGGCCATAACGATAAAATGAAGCCTTGCTTTTCACCCCCCGGCACCCCATGTTATTCAATCCCTCCCGCGAACAGGTCCGTCAGTTCTTTTGCGAGGCCTGGCAAAAACACCGGCAACATACGCTGCTCAGCCCGCTTGAAAGCATGGCTGTCGACTGGATCCTGCAGCACCCGGAATATCATGCCGAACTCGAGCGCCCCGATGCGCTGAATGCCGACTACACCGTAGAGGCTGGCCAGACCAACCCGTTCTTGCATCTTTCAATGCATCTGGCCATTTCCGAACAACTGTCGGTTGACCAACCACCCGGAATTCTGGCTGCACACGATGCCCTGGCCCAACGCATTGGTCCGCATGACGCGGCTCACGACATCATGGAATGTCTGGGCGAGGTGGTCTGGGAAGCCCAGCGCCTGGGCACTCCGTTCAGTAACGACATCTACCTTGACCTGATCCGTCGACGCACCAGCCGTCATGGTTAAGCCCTTTGGATACCACCGGCCTTAACCTCGAACAACCACAGCACAGCACGATCAAGCCTGGCGACATGCTGGAGCCAACAAAAAAGCAGGGCCCGGGAAAACACCCGGGCCCTGCTTTTTTGTCTGGAGTTACCGCTGGGGGTTAAAACCGCCTTTCCCCATTGGCAACCACGACCGGAAACTTACTGACGAATTTCGAGCGGCGAAGGCAAGGTTGCCAGCCACGCCGCCATGTTTTTGATGTCAGCGCCGGACAACGGCGCAGCCATGCCACCCATGATGGCGTTCTTGCGCACGTTGGCCGTTGCCGGGGCACCGGCCTGACCACGCTTGTAGGCTTTCAGGGCGTGCTCGAGGTAAGACGCCTGCTGACCCGCAAGAATGGGATAGCTTGGCATGAGCGATGTTTTGGCATCAGCGCCGTGGCAGCTGGCACAGTTGAACTTTTCAAATGCCGCTTTGCCGGCAGCAAGATCAGCGGCCTGGGCTGCGCCGGCTGCAAACAGGACAGAACCCAAAAGGGCAAGTGTGAATTTTTTCATTGTCGCCCCCGGTTATTTGGATTTTGCGTAATACGCGGCAAGATCAGCCATGTCTTGTTCAGACAGGCTTTTTGCGATGGCTTCCATGGTGGGGAAGCTGCGCGCGCCACTGGCATATTCTTTCAAGGCCGCCACAATGTATTCAGCGTTTTGACCCGCGATTTTGGGCACGTGATAGACCTCGGGGAAGCTGGCTTTGTAGTCTTTGATGCCATGACAACCGATACACATGGACACTTTATTTACGGCGGCTTTGGCATCGCCAACGATAGCCGCATCGGCTGCGTGGGCCTGGCCCACGAACGCACAGGTTGCCGTAACGGCTAGCGCAGACAGAGTGCGCTTGAAATTTGTTCGCAACTTCATAGTAGCTCTTGTTTGGCGGTAAATAAAAGGCCGCTCACCTGCACAGGTGACCGACGAACCGTTGGATTGTACGATAATTGTTGCAAGGATCGCTATTGATCACACACTGTTATCTCCAACCAACCATTTTAATACGGAATATGCCCATGAATGCCGCTGCACCTGCCCCCGCCGAACAACGCTTTACCGGCACCGACCGTTACGTTGCAACCGACGATCTGAAGCTTGCCGTAAATGCTGCACTGGCCCTGCAACGGCCTTTGCTGATCAAGGGCGAGCCGGGTACTGGCAAAACCATGCTGGCCGAAGAAGTAGCCGCCGCCCTGGGTCGCCCCTTGCTGCAATGGCATATCAAATCAACCACCAAGGCGCACCAGGGGCTATACGAATACGACGCCGTTTCACGCCTGCGTGACTCGCAGCTGGGCGATGACAAAGTGCATGACATTGCCAACTACATTGTCAAAGGCGTGCTTTGGCAGGCCTTCGAAGCGGAACAACCCACCGTCGTGCTGATCGACGAAATCGACAAGGCCGACATCGAATTCCCGAACGACCTGCTGCGCGAACTGGACCAAATGGAATTCCATGTGTACGAAACCCGTGAAACCATCAAGGCAAGGCATCGCCCACTGATCATCATCACATCCAATAACGAAAAAGACCTGCCCGACGCCTTCCTGCGCCGCTGTTTTTTCCACTACATCAGTTTCCCCGACCGCGATACCCTGCAAGATATCGTCAATGTCCACTACCCCGACATCCGTCGCGATGTGCTGGCCGCGGCGCTTGACACCTTTTTTGCCTTGCGTGACGCCCCCGGCCTGAAGAAAAAGCCATCCACGTCCGAATTTCTCGACTGGCTGCGCTTGCTGATGAACGAATCGCTCAGCGCTGACGATATCGTTCGTCCTGACCAGGACCTGCCCGTCATGGCCGGCGCCCTGCTGAAAAATGAACAAGACCTGACCCTTCTGCAACGCCTGGCCGCCATTGCCCGCGCCGGTCGTCGCTAACGCCCGGGTACTGTCATGCTGCTGGACTTCTTCTACCATCTGCGCAACCACCGCCTGCCGGTGTCTGTCAACGAATACCTGACCTTGCTACGTGCATTGCAAAGCAATGTCATGCCGCCCACACTCGACGATTTTTATCATCTGTCGCGCATGACACTGATCAAGGACGAAACCCTGTTCGACCGGTTCGACCAGGCCTTCGGCCAGTTCTACCAAACGCTTGAAGCCAGCCTGCCGCTTGACAAGGAAATTCCGCTCGACTGGCTGATCAAGGAATTCCAGAAACACCTGTCTGCCGACGAAAAAGCTGCCATTGAAAAGCACGGTTGGGATAAGCTGATGGAGCTGTTCAAGAAACGGCTCGAAGAGCAGAAAGAACGCCATGCCGGCGGCAACAAATGGATCGGCACCGGCGGTACCTCGGCGTTTGGTCATGGCGGCTACCATCCAGAGGGCATCCGGGTAGGCGGCCCTTCGGCCGGCAACCGCTCAGCCGTGAAGGTTTGGGAAAAGCGCGAGTTTCGTGACTACGACGACAGCCAGGAACTGGGCACACGCAACTTCAAGATGGCCCTGCGGCGCCTGCGCCGCTTTGCCCGCGAAGGGGCCGAACTTGAACTGGACCTGGATGACACCATCAGCCATACCGCCAAAAATGCGGGCTTTCTCGACCTGCGCATGGTTCCCGAGCGACATAACGCCGTCAAGGTATTAATGCTGCTTGATGTCGGGGGTAGCATGGATGACCACATCCAGCGTGTTGAAGAGCTGTTTGCGGCCGCCCGCAGCGAATTCCATCACCTTGACGTTTACTATTTTCACAACTGCCCCTACGAGTACCTGTGGAAGACCAACAGCCGGCGTCATGCTGAACGTTTCGAAACCTGGGATGTCATACGTCGTTATAACGATGACTGGCGCCTGATTCTGGTGGGCGATGCCACCATGAGCCCCTACGAAATACTTCACCCCGGGGGCTCGGTTGAGCATCACAACAAAGAAACCGGCGCTGCATGGCTGCAACGGTTGCTTGACCACTGGCCAAAATCGGTCTGGCTGAACCCGGAACCCGAAGGCTACTGGCCCTACCGGCAGTCCATCGCCATTATCAAGAACCTGATGCACGACCACATGTACAGCGTGACCGTCAGCGGGCTCGAAAACGCCATGCGCCACCTGTCCAAATAACCTCAATGGAAATTGTCTGATGTCTGAATCACGCCTTGAATCCCGCCTGCGAAACGGGCTACTGACACTGTGCATTACCGGCCTGCTTATGGGCGCCTTGCCAGCTATCGGCCATGCCCGTGATGCAACGACCTTGCCGCAGCAGACCGCCCTGGCTTCTGACACGGCTCCGGCTGCAGAAGCCGCTGTTGCTGCATCAACCACAACATCGACGCAGGCAACAGAGTGGCCCCTGCCTGCCGGTGTCGTTGCCGGGCCCTCTGTGGAAGGGACCCATGAGTTCACCTTGCCCAACGGGCTGAAGGTCTTGCTTAGCCCTGATGATGCCAAAGCCTCGGTAACCGTCAACATGACCTATCTGGTCGGCGCGCGCCACGAAAACTACGGTGAAACCGGCATGGCCCACCTGCTCGAACACATGCTGTTCCGGGGTACGCCTTCGCTGCCCAATGCCCTGGCCGAATTCTCAAAACGCGGCTTGCGCGCCAATGGCACCACGTC
>JBAYOZ010000126.1:0-5417 GCA_041677965.1 Pusillimonas sp. | reverse complement strand
CCCGCTGGCGCGTACCACCAAGTTCATGCTCACCGAAGAGGCGCACCACATGTTTGTGGGTGAGTCCGGTGTGTCACGTGTACTGCAGCGTACCGCCCAGGTCATGAATGAGCTCAAGACGCAAGACCCTGCTGCCATTCGCCGTGCCGGTGTCATCGATCTGCCGACCATCCAGCGTTATCTGAACTTCCACTTCAGCGTCACGATCGACCTGTTTGGTGCCGACCAGTCGTCCAACGCCGCTACGTTCTACACGACCGGCCTGAAAGGCCGCTTTGAAGAAGGCAAGCGTACTGACGATCACCTCCTCAAGGGCGATATGTACCGCGTTCTGGAAGTCAAGGACGGCAAGCTGAACGAAATCGAAGTGCCCATGCTCAATGCGCTGAACGAAGTGCTGCGTGACGACTACATCCGTGACTCGATGGCGGGTGTTCAGCGCTGGAACAAGGTTCTGGAAAAAGCAGGCATTGATTTCCGCCTGACCGTTCCGCACAAGGCGTTCAACCGCAAGATCGGTACCCTGTCGGGTATCCGTGTCTCGCCGGACGGCACCGTGCTGACCGAAGAACAATGGAAAGCCAACGTTGACAACTGGCTGCCTACGCCGGAAGATCGCGCTTTCGTGGCTTCCCTGATGGGCCGTGTGGTTGAACCCGGCAAGTTTGCCAACTGGATTGCACCTCCGGTCATGGGCATCAACCGTCAGCCGGTTGATTTCGAATACATTCGTTTCAACTAATCAGTTTCACGAACTCGTAGTACCCTTTAATCGGGCGTGTGCTCCTGGCATTCGCCCGATTATCGATTAAGCATTCCCGTTTGTATAAAAGTCGCATGTGTCGGCCTTACGCCGCAGTGCGTCCGCCAAGGAGACTCTTGATGACAGCAGCGTCGGCCGTTACCGTTAAAAAGCAGCACCTGATCGACCCTGAAATCTGCATTCGTTGCAATACGTGTGAAGAAAGTTGCCCGATCGATGCCATCACACACGACGTCAATAATTATGTCGTTGACGCAAGCATTTGCAATGACTGTATGGCCTGTGTGCCGCCCTGCCCGACGGGCGCCATCGACAACTGGATTCAGGTGCTCAGCACCAATACCTATTCCATAGAAGAGCAGTTCACCTGGAATGAACTGCCCGAGCCACAGGAAGTCCCCGAGGGTGTGGCTCAAGACATGTCCGAGCCGGTGGATGTGGTTCCCGCCGAAGCCTTGTCGGCTGATGAGGCCGCACTGACAAATGTCGCCAACACACCGTTTACTGCCGCAGGCGCCAGCATTCCACCCTGGTCGGCGGCTCACCCGTATGTCAACTGGTACACCCACAAGAATCCGGTCAGTGCCACAGTGGTGGGTAATTACCGCGTAACCGATAGCGATACCGAAAGCGATATTCACCATATCGTGCTTGATTTTGGTGACAACCCCATGCCTGTGCTTGAAGGGCAGTCAATTGCAATCTTCCCGCCCGGCAACGACGCCAACGGGCGGGCGCACCATGCACGCCAGTACTCCATCGCCAGCCCGCGTGACGGCGAACGCCCCGGTTATAACAACCTGTCCATTACCGTGAAGCGGGTTCGTGCCGGTCACGACAGCAACCCGGTTGATGGCGTGTGTTCAAACTATCTGTGCGATTTGCAGAAAAATGACGTCGTCAAGGTCATTGGTCCGTTCGGTAGCAGTTTCCTGATGCCAAACCAGCCCGATGCTAACATCGTGATGATTTGCACTGGCACCGGGGCAGCCCCCATGCGTGCCATGACCGAACGCTGCCGTCGCCTGACCAAAGAGAATAAGTTCAATGGCACCTTGATGCTGTTCTTCGGTGCCCGCACCGAGCGTGAACTGCCGTACTTTGGTCCGTTGATGAACCTGCCCAAAGACTTTATCGATGTGAACCTGGCGTTGTCACGTTCAGCCGACAAGCCCAAGAAATACGTGCAGGACCTCATTCGCGAACGCGCGCACGATGTGATGAATCTGTTGAAAGACAGTAAAACCTGCGTCTATGTGTGTGGTTTGAAAGGGATGGAAGAGGGTGTGCTGTCGGCCCTGAAAGACATCGTTACCGAAAGTGGCCGCAACTGGGAAGACATGCACGCAGAACTTAAAGCCAAAGGTCGGCTACACTTCGAGACTTACTAATCTTGATCACTTTCTTGAAACAGGTCGTGTGATATGAAATTCAGTGAGTTTCAGGTTGGGCAGGTCTTGCACCACCCTCCTGTTGTGGTAACCGAAGCCGAGATGATCGACTTTGCCCAAAAGTTCGATCCCCAGTGGTTTCATACTGACCCTGAAGCGGCCCGGAGCGGGCGGTGGGGCGGTATTATCGGCAGTGGCTGGCTAACCTGCAGTCTGGCCATGCGTATGGCTGTCGATGCCGTATTGCACGATTCTGAAAGCTTTGCGTCGCCGGGTGTCGACAAGGTGCGCTGGATGCTGCCAACGCGTCCTGGCGATGCCTTGCGTCTTGAAATGCACGTTGATTCTGTACGTGTGTCGTCCACGCGCAGCGATCTGGGCATTTTGCGCTGGACCTGGAGCATGTTCAACCAGAACAACGAGCAGGTTCTTGAAGTCGAGGCCACCAGCCTGTTTGATCTGGGTACCTCAGCGGCTTCCTGAAACCCCGATACATAGCTGGCCAAAACAAAGACCCCGCCAACGTAATGTTGTCGGGGTCTTTGTTTTGGTGCCAATGCAACAAGCAATGGCACCGCTTCATGCTTGCAACACATAACCGGGTAGCAGCCGGGCGTTGTTTATGTTTAACAACAGCACCCGGTTTGCGCCAGCCAGGGGCCGATCAGAAGAACGCTTGCAGGCCGGTTTGGGCACGACCCAGAATCAGGGCGTGAACGTCGTGGGTACCTTCGTAGGTGTTGACGACTTCAAGGTTGACCAGGTGACGGGCAACGCCGAATTCATCAGAGATACCGTTGCCACCCAGCATGTCGCGGGCCATGCGGGCGATGTCGAGCGACTTGCCGCATGAATTGCGCTTCATGATGGACGTGATTTCAACGGCAGCAGTGCCTTCATCTTTCATGCGGCCCAAACGCAGGCAGCCTTGCAGGGCCAGCGTGATTTCGGTTTGCATGTCGGCCAGTTTTTTCTGGATCAGCTGGTTCTGGGCCAGAGGGCGACCAAACTGTTTGCGGTCGAGGGTGTACTGACGAGCAGTGTGCCAGCAGAATTCTGCAGCACCCAGGGCACCCCAGGCAATACCATAGCGCGCCGAGTTCAGGCAGGTGAACGGGCCACGCAAGCCAGATACGCCGGGCATCATCTGTTCGTCGCTGACTTCGACTTCGTCCATGACGATTTCGCCGGTGATGGATGCGCGCAGGCCGACTTTGCCGTGAATAGCGGGTGCCGACAGGCCTTTCATGCCCTTTTCAAGAATGAAGCCGCGGATCTTGCCGTCGAAGTCACCGCCAACGCACTTGGCCCAGACGACGAAAACGTCGGCGATGGGCGAGTTGGTGATCCACATTTTTGCGCCTGACAGCTTGTAGCCGCTGGCCGTTTTGACAGCACGTGTTTCCATGCCACCGGGGTCGGAACCGTGGTTGGGTTCGGTCAGGCCGAAACAGCCGATCCATTCGCCGCTGGCCAGCTTGGGCAGGTATTTCTGCTTTTGCTCTTCGCTGCCGAATTCGTTGATGGGCACCATGACCAAGGAGGACTGCACGCTCATCATTGAACGGTAGCCCGAGTCGACACGTTCAACTTCGCGAGCGATCAGGCCGTAGCAGACGTAGTTCAGGCCCGAGCCACCGTATTCGGTGGGGATGGTGGGGCCGAGCAGACCCAGTTCACCCATTTCGCGGAAAATGGCCGCGTCGGTTTTTTCGTGACGGAAGGCTTCCAGGACGCGGGGCGCCAGCTTGTCTTGTGCGTAAGCGTAGGCCGCATCGCGGACCATGCGCTCTTCTTCGGTGAGTTGCGAATCCAGCAACAGGGGGTCTTCCCAATTGAATGAAGGGGCCGATGACATAGGGTGTGCTCCGAGTCGAAAGTTTAGGTTTAAAGTATTCTTGCCGAAAAAATAGCCGTTGACAAGAACAATACGGCGAATACCGACAGGTTATGTGAGTTATAGGCACATTGCAATTGATAAAATTGCACATTGTCGTGACAATTGCGCACGTTGAACGGGCAATCGGGTTAACGATACTGAATTGCCGGTAAAAGGGGAAGCCATGAGAAAAGGGGTGCCAAATCTCGGAGCGTTGCAGGCCTTCGAGGCTACTGCGCGTCTGGGCTCGTTCTCGCGGGCGGCCGAAGAGCTGTCGCTGACGCACAGTGCCGTGTTCCGGCAGGTCAGTGGCCTGGAAGAGCGCCTGGGCGTTGCCTTGTTTACGCGCGTGCGGCGGCGCATTGTATTGACGGATGCGGGGGCTGAATATGCAGGCCGGGTGCGGCATCATCTGGAACAGCTGGAAAAAGACACCTTTGGTGTGATGTCGCGGGCGGCCCTTGGGCACAGCCTGCACATTGCAGTGTTGCCCACCCTGGCGACCACCTGGCTGATTCCCCGGCTTCCCTTGCTGCAGGCGCGTCATCCTGATATTGCGGTGAGTCTGTCGGTGCGTACCTTGCCATTCCAGTTTGCCGATCATCCGTTTGATGCGGCAATCTATCATGCCGAGCAGCCTTGGCCAGGGACCCAGGGCATACGCCTGTTCGATGAAGAGGCAATGCTGCCGGTGTGTGCACCTGGCCTTTATGACGCGGCGCGTGCAACACCGGAAGGGCTGTCGTCCCTGACCCATCTGCACGTGATGTCGCGGCCGCATGCGTGGCGTGACTGGTACCGCACCCAGGGGCTGGACTGGCACCCTTCCATCGGGGCGGGGCCGCGCTATGAGTTGTTTACGATGGTGCTGGCGGCCGTACATGCCGGGCTTGGTGTGGGGTTGATTCCGCATTTTCTGGCGCGCGAGGCGCTGGCGGCGGGCGACCTGGTCGTGCCTTTCGACGGGGCGTTGCCGATGCGACAGTCCTACTATTTCAGTTATCCGGTGCATCATGTTGCCAATGATGCGCTCAAGGTCTTTGAGGCCTGGCTTGACGATGTGGTGGCGACCCAGTCGACGGTGCCGTGGTTACCAGAAGTGGGAGATTGAATGATGTCATTGGCAAAGGCGCCTCAAGGATGTCGCCCAACGAGGAGGGTCGAATGAACGAGACAGGTTTTGGTTCGGGTGTCATATTCAGTTTCTGCGCGTCGGGTCGAATACGTTCCGGTCCGACCTGTCGCGCCGGGTGGGCGGGCTGTATTCTGGCCGTTGTTCTGGCTGTGTTGCCAATATCCTTGTGCGCTGAATCACCACCGGATCCCGAGGCGGCTGTCTCAACAACCCGCCACACTCTGGCTGAAGCCACGCAATTCATGGTGT
>JBAYOZ010000125.1:0-5440 GCA_041677965.1 Pusillimonas sp. | reverse complement strand
TTTGTAGCCATGCGTACCAAACGCGATGCTACGCTTGAGATGCCTACGCTTATTTTGCCTTCGGTTCAGGTCAATATTCGCGCCGGCCAGATGCCGCCTGCAGAAGATAACGGTGTCAGTTACCTGAAGATTCCTGTCAATATGTTGTAAGCAGGTAGTCCGGGGGTGTTGCTGTTGCAAGGTTAAACCTGGTGCGACACCCCTTTTTTGAAGTTTTGTATTCATCATAAAGGGGTGTTCAATGAATAACGTAGGTGGTATAGATCGCGCGTTGCGCATTATTGTGGGTGTGGCTCTTATCGTAGCCACCCTGATGGGTGCCATTGGTGCCTGGGGCTGGATTGGTGTTGTGCCATTGGCAACAGGCTTGCTTGGCTCGTGTCCTGCCTACAAGCTTTTTGGTTTTTCAAGCTGCCCATTAAAAAAATAACCTTTGTTTTGCATCAAACCCGCCTGAACGCGGGTTTGATGCGTTTATCTCTCTCAAGGAACGGGTATGAGAAGGCGACATTTTCTGGGGTCTGCTGCCGCATTGGCTGCGCTGGGTGCAACGGCCCTTAAACCGGTAGTGGCCCAAAATGGCAAGCGTGTACGTATTGTTGTGGTCGGGGCCGGTGCGGCGGGTCTTAATATGGCGTCGCGCTTGTCGCGCGGGCTGGATAACGCGCAGGTTATTCTGGTAGATGCCAGGAAAGAACACGTATTTCAGCCAGGCTTGACGCTGGTCGGGGCTGGTTTGTGGGCAGGCGGCAAGGTCGTTGACGAAAACGCCCGCTATGTGCCGTCGGGTGTCGAATGGGTGCAGCAAGCCGTGGCCGAGTTCAACCCCGAGGCCAATACCATTGTCACTGCCGATGGCAAGTCAATCCAGTACGACTATATGGTCGTTGCAACCGGGCTCAAGCTTGATTTTGCTGCCATCGAGGGCATGGATGCCAGCCTTGTTGGTCAAAAGGGCATTGGCTGCGTCTATGCCGGCCCGCAGGCCGCCGAAGCCACGGCGCGCGCCATTGACACGTTCATTGAAACGGGTGGCACAGGGCTGTTTGGTCGCCCCCCTACCGAAATGAAGTGTGCGGGTGCCCCCCTGAAAATGACATTCATCACCGACGACAAGGCGCGCATCAAAGGCCGTCGCGAGGCGATCAATGTGGTGTACAACGCCCACAATAAAACAGTGTTTTCAGTGGTGCCGGTTGATGCCAGGGTCAAGGCCATGTTTGGCGAACGCGATGTCAACGTCAATTACGACCATGTCCTTACCGGCATAGATGCCGACCGCAAGGCGGCACGCTACAAAACCCCCGACGGCGAGGTCTGGCAAGATTACGACTTCATACACGTTATTCCGCCCATGTGTGCCCCTGATGCGGTTCGCAACAGTTCGCTGCCCTGGCAGTCGGGTGTTTTCGCCGCCGACGCCTGGGTCGAGGCCGATAAAGCCAGTTTGCGTCATCCGCGCTTTCCCAATGTATTTGCGGTAGGCGACATCGCTGGTGTGCCACGTGGCAAAACAGCGGCCAGTGTCAAATGGCAAGTGCCGGTTGTGGTTGACCATATTGTTGCCGACATTGCGGGCAAAGCATCAACTGCCGCGTACAACGGGTACACCTCGTGCCCCATGATCACGCGTTATGGCAAGGCCATGCTCATCGAGTTTGACTACGATGGAAAACTGACACCGTCGTTCCCGTTCATCGACCCGCTCGAAGAACTCTGGGTCTCCTGGCTTATCGACGAAAAAGCCCTGCTCGGAACCTACCGTGCCATGTTGTTTGGCCGCGCCTAAGGAGACTTGAATGAGTGATTTCAATCCGCTTTCAATCTTTTATATTGCTTCCGAAATGTTCGGGTCCTGGTTTTGGCCGCTGGTCGTAGTCGCACTGGTACTGCTGTACGGCGTTGTCAGTGGTTTTCGCCGGCTGCGACGTCGTGGGTTGTCGGCCGGGGGGCCGCTGTTCGGGGCACTGGTGGTTGGCCTGGTCGCGACCGTGCTGGCAGCGTGGTGGGTGCCTTCCAGCACCGAAGCCAGTATTTCAGCGCTGGGTGGTGTCATCGACTATCTGCTGGTCATTGCCATGGCACTGGCGATTGGTCTGGGGGTGTTCGCTCTGGTGTTTTCTGTCATGGCGCGCAAGCGTGCCAGCAAACAGATCAAGGCGTAAGCTACACACCGGGCAAGGCGCTGTGGTTCAGTTTCTGGCGCGTAAACCGGGTTCCTGAGCGGCGGGCAGGGTGTTGGCCTTGCCCGGCATTGCCGGCCAGGGCCCCGCATTTCGCTGTTGCAGGTTGCCGCACGCGCGGTCTTTTGATACTTTGTTGCGCTTGCCAATTTATCAAAGGTCGCGTCGTGTCCGACACCAATCTGTACAGCGTGCTGCATTCCGGGTTTTCTGCCCGTCTTGATGCTGTGGCCATTCAAACGCCGCAGCGCAATTACACTTTTCACGATATTGATGCCGGTTCAGGGCGCGTGGCTGCATGGCTGGCCTCGTTGCGGTTGCCGGTTGGGTCACGTGTGGCGGTTCAGGTTGAAAAGTCGCCCGAAGCCCTGATGCTGTATCTGGGTACCTTGCGCGCCGGTCTGGTGTACTTGCCCTTGAACACGGCCTATCGTGAAAGCGAAATCGCCTATTTCCTGGGTGATGCCGAACCTGCGGTGGTGGTGTGTTCGGGGGCGAACACAGACTGGGTTGAACCTTTGGCCCGGCGCAACCCGGGCAGTCGCGTGGTCACTCTGGAAGAGGATGGGTCGGGCACCCTGATCGACGCGGTCAGTGGCTTTGAACCGGCTTTCCAGACCGTTGCCTGCGCGCCGGATGACCTTGCGGTCATTCTGTACACGTCGGGTACGACCGGACGCAGCAAGGGGGCGATGCTGTCGCACAAAAACATGGTGTCCAACGCTCAGGTGCTGCATGCCTGCTGGGGGTGGTGCAGTGACGATGTCTTGCTGCACATGCTGCCCATTTTTCATGTGCACGGTTTGTTTGTGGCGGCGCACGGGGCGTTGCTGGCGGGTGCCCGCATGATCTGGTTGCCCAAATTTGACCTCGAGCAGGCCCTTCATTATCTGCCGGAAAGTACGGTCATGATGGGTGTGCCCACGTTCTATGTGCGGCTGTTATCCGACGCGCGTTTCAATCATGATCTGTGCGCCCGCATGCGTTTGTTCGTGTCCGGCTCGGCACCGTTGCTGACCGATACGTTCGAGTCATTCCAGGCGCGCAGCGGCCACACCATTCTTGAGCGTTATGGCATGAGTGAAACCGTAATGCTCACCTCGAACCCTTACCGGCCCATAGACGGGCCACGCGTGGGGGGAACGGTGGGTCGTCCACTGCCGGGGGTGTCGGTGCGTGTGGTTGACGACAGCCTGCAGCCCCTGCCTGACGGCGAAATCGGTCATATTCAGGTCAAGGGTGACAACGTGTTTTCGGGTTACTGGCGCATGCCTGAAAAAACCAAAGAAGAATTTACGCCTGATGGCTGGTTTCGTACGGGCGACATGGGGCGCTGGAATGACCAGGGCTACCTTGTGATTGTGGGGCGCAGCAAAGACCTGATCATTTCCGGGGGCTTCAATATCTACCCCAAGGAAATTGAAACCTTGATCGATGACATGCCCGGTGTGGCCGAATCGGCCGTGGTGGGTGTGCCGCACGCTGATTTTGGCGAGGCGGTGGTGGCCATCGTGGTGCCCCGGCAGGGGGTAACGCTGGATGCGCTGCAGATTCAGGCCACCCTGAAAAGCAGCATCGCCAATTTCAAGGTACCTAAAAAAGTGCATGTTGTGCCTGAATTGCCGCGCAACACCATGGGTAAAGTGCAAAAGAACGTGCTGCGCGACCAGTACAAAGGTGTCTGATCGGCGTAGGCTCTTTGGCCATGACAAGACAGCCCCCTATTGAAGCAGGCTGCCCCAAGTACTGAAAGGGGCGGCTTGCATGCATTCAGCCGTTTATCCCCAGCAGACGGTTCAGTTCGGCAATTGTGGCCTGTGGGCTGTTGCGGGGTATGCAGGCCATGACGTAGCGATCCGGGCGAACCAGCAGCCAGACATCGGTGGCCTGCGTGTGCTTTTCAAAATCGCCCGCAACGTCGCGCACTGTAATGCCGGCATCAGGTGCAGCCGGGAAGGCGTTGTAGTAACGCGGTGTAATGCAGATGCGTTTTAACCCCAGCGATTTCTCGAAGGGCAGTTCAGGCAGGCCCTGGAAGGCCTTTTCGGGCTCGGGTGTCAGGGCAATGAGCGCAAAGCCATGGCCCAGAATGTCGTCCAGCCGGTGCAACTTGCGATCGTGTTCGGTTTCAACCTGGGGTTGGGGCAGCATGCGGCCCACCCGTGTTTTTTTCAGGTCGGCGCCATCGCGCACAAAGAATCCTTTCGAGAACCGGGGCTTGGGTTTGTAGCGCATTTGCGTGATGTATTCATGCGCGGGCGGTATCAGTTGCAGGGTTTTGAAGAAACGCTCAAGCAAGCGGGCCTTGAACAGGGTCTGCGGCATCATGATGCGTCCCAGCTTGATGGCCATTTCAATCAGTTGCCAGGCATGTTCCGGGCGTTCTTGCTGATAGCTGTCCAGTACCGCCGGTGTCATTTGCCCTTTCAGGACAGCCGCCAGTTTCCATGACAGGTTGGCGGCATCACGCAGGCCGCTGTTCAGCCCCTGGCCGGCAAAGGGGGGCGTCAGGTGGGCCGCATCACCCAGCAAAAAGACGTTGCCCTTTTTCCAGTCTGTCGCCATGCGGGCGTGAAAGGTGTAAACCTGCTTGCGCACAATTTCGATGCCTTCGTCAGGACCGTGGTCGCGCAGCAATTGGGCGACGAAGGCAGGGTCAGTGACCTGCTCGTCGGTTTCGCCTTCCAGCAGCATGAACTCGAAGCGACGGGTACGGTTCGGGCCGGGCAGGTTGATGCCGGGACGGCGCGGGTCGCAGTAGACACGGGTTTCCCGGAAGTTGTCGCGCGTACCTTTCAGGTCGATGATCAGCCACTTTTTCTCGTAGGTGTAGCCTTGCATGCCAACGTCAATCATATGGCGCAAGGGGCTGCGGCCGCCATCGCACGCGGCCACAAACCGGCTGTTGTGCTGGTAGGTACTGCCATCTTCACGTTTTACGTCCAGCGTGACGTACCCGTCGTGCTGGGTCAGTCCGGTGACTTCTTGCCCGAAACGGATCTCGGCACGCGCGAAACGCTTTACCCCCTGGGCCAGCAGCGCCTCGAGTTCGGGCTGGGCAAATGCGCTGCGTCGCGGATGGCCGTATTCGGCCGAGGTTGGTGACACCTGGGCAAACGGGTTGCGGGTGGGGCCAAGATACACCGAGCCATAGTCCATGGCACAGCGCTCTTTCAGACTGTCGGCCAGGCCGGCAATTTGCAGGGCGCGCAGCGACTCGTCGTCGATGGATACTGCCCGTGGCGCTTGAACGGTGG
>JBAYOZ010000124.1:0-5448 GCA_041677965.1 Pusillimonas sp. | reverse complement strand
TACCCGTTTCCGGACCTTGGCCACGGGTACCTGGACCCCGGACAAGCTGCTGTGCGAGTTCGGGCCACCCGCAGAAAAATCAGCTGTCGGGTTGCCATCATCGTTGCAGATTGTCTGGAGCTGGCGCTACATGCAGGACGGCGTGTGGTATTCGTTAATGCATGTTTACCTGGGCCGCGATGGTGAAAAAGTAACCCGTTTTCATCCCGGCCCCGACCCGATGTATGAAGCTGACAGCTGGTGGTGGAACTAGGCGCGTCGCGCACCCAGCTGACGCGCCTTGCGTATACGCCACAACATCACCCCCCAACCCGACAGGCCATACACCACAAACAGGCCAAACAACACCAGCGGGGGGTCACTTGAAACGAAAACGAAGGCCGCCACCACCACCAAAATACCCCAGAACGGCACGCTGCGCCCCAGTGCAAACGACTTGCCGCTGTAAAACGGCAGGTTGGTAACCATGGCCACACCGGCATAAACCGTCAGGGCAAAACCAACCCAGGCAATCGTGAGACCTTCCAGGGCAAACTTGTTATCGACGGCGAGCCACATGTATCCGGCCACCAGCGCCGCCGCTGCCGGGCTGGGCAAGCCTTGAAAAAAACGCTTGTCGACCACGGCAATATTGGTGTTGAAACGGGCCAGTCGCAGAGCCGCGCCCACCACGTATATGAAGGCCGCAAGCCAACCCCAGCGCCCCAGCCCCTGCAACGACCATTCGTACATGATCAGGGCCGGTGCGATGCCGAATGACGTCATGTCGGATAACGAGTCGTATTGCTCGCCGAACGCTGACTGGGTGTTGGTCAGGCGCGCGACCCGCCCATCCATTCCGTCGAACACCATGGCCATGAAAATGGCAATGGCCGCCAGCTCATAGCGACCATTGATCGCCTGGATGATGGCGTAAAACCCTGCAAACAGGTTTGCAGTGGTAAAGGCATTTGGCAGCAGGTAAATGCTGCGTCGGCGCCGGGTTTCGTCGGAGAAGGAATTGGGCATAGTCAGACTCGGGTGAGCATGTTCGGCAAGCGCCGCCGTACTCAGGCAGCGGGCGATTCGGGCAGTTCGGCCAGAACCGTGCTGGTGGCACTGACCTTGTCGCCGATGGAAACACGCGGGCGTGAACCTAAAGGCAGGTAGACATCAACGCGTGAACCAAAGCGAATGAAACCGTAACGCTGCCCGGCAAACAGTTGATCACCCGGCTTAGCGTAACAAAGTATGCGCTTGGCGACCAGACCTGCTACCTGAACAGCTGTTACCACATGCCCTGATGGCGCACGAAGGACGGTAGCGTTGCGTTCATTTTCAAGGGACGCCTTGTCGAGTGCGGCATTGACAAACTTGCCCGGAAAGTAATCGACAGACACTACCGTGCCGGCGACAGGCGCGCGATTGGAGTGAACATTGAACACGTTCATGAACACGCTGATTTTCAGGGCGCGACGATCGGCATAGGTGTCTTCAACCTCTTCGACAGCCACAATACGGCCGTCAGCCGGACTGAGCACATTGTTTTCGCCATCAGGCGCCATGCGGGCCGGGTCACGGAAAAACTGCAGCACAAACAGCGAGAGCAGCCAGAAAATAATTGAAACAGCCGGTGACCAGAACGTGACCAGAATGGAAATGGCAACAATGCCAGCCAGAAAAGGCCAGCCTTCACGGGCAATGATGGGGTGCGGATACGAGGGTTTGTACATAAATTATGCGGCAAAATAACAGCGGGGCCAGGTCTTGCAAGCCTGGCATGCGACCTGACCCCGCCAGTTTTTAGCCGGAACGATTAGTTTTTGGACTGGTCAACCAGCTTGTTGGCCGCAATCCAGGGCATCATGGCGCGCAGCTTGCCACCAACCTGTTCGATTTGCGATTCGGCATTGATACGACGACGTGAAATCAGGGTCGGTGCGCCAGCTTGATTTTCCAGGATGAAGCTCTTGGCATATTCGCCGGTCTGGATGTCTTTCAGAACCTGACGCATTGCGTTCTTGGTGTCTTCGGTAACGATACGCGGGCCGGTGACGTATTCACCGTATTCTGCGTTGTTCGAAATCGAGTAGTTCATGTTTGCAATGCCGCCTTCGTAGATCAGGTCGACAATCAGCTTCAGTTCGTGCAGGCACTCGAAGTATGCCATTTCAGGGGCGTAACCCGCTTCAACCAGTGTTTCAAAACCGGCTTTGATCAGTTCAACAGCACCACCGCACAGAACGGCTTGCTCGCCGAACAGATCGGTTTCGGTTTCTTCACGGAAGTTGGTTTCGATGATGCCGGCGCGGCCGCTACCAATGGCGCTGGCGTACGACAGGGCGATGTCGCGGGCGGAGCCTGATTTGTCTTGATACACAGCAACCAGCGCAGGAACGCCGCCACCCTGGCGGTATGTGCCACGAACGGTGTGACCGGGTGCCTTGGGGGCAACCATGACGACGTCAACGTCGGCACGAGGCTGAACCTGGCCGTAGTGAACGTTGAAGCCGTGAGCAAACGCCAGCACAGCGCCGGGCTTGAGGTTGGCATCAATTTGTGTGCGATAGACCTGAGCGATGTTTTCGTCGGGCAGCAAGATCATGACCAGGTCGGCAACTTTAACGGCATCAGCCACTTCAGCAACTTTCAGACCTGCGTTCTCGGCCTTTGACCACGATGCGCCATTTTTACGCAAGCCGACAACGACATTGACCCCGGATTCGTGCAGGTTCAGAGCGTGTGCGTGGCCCTGCGAACCATAACCAATGATGGCAACCTGTTTGCCCTTGATCAGCGAGAGGTCACAATCTTTGTCGTAAAAAACTTTCATTTATAAAGCTCCAAGCATAATTTTTATGTAAACCGCGACGGCGCAGTTTACAAGAGGATGATTAAACAATGGCCCGCCACCAAAGGCGGGCCAGCATTACGGCATGATTACAATTTTAGAACACGTTCGCCCCGGCCGATACCCGAGACACCGGTACGGACGGTTTCGAGAATGGCGCTGCGATCGAGCGCACCCATGAAGGCCTCTACCTTGCGCTGGTCTCCGGTGAGCTCGATGGTGTAGCTTTTATCGGTGACGTCAATGATACGGCCGCGGAAGATATCAGCCATACGCTTGATTTCTTCGCGCTCTTTGCCCACCGCACGCACCTTGATCAGCATCAGCTCGCGTTCGATGTGCGGGCCTTCAGACAAATCGACCACCTTGACCACTTCAATAAGACGATTGAGGTGTTTGGTGATTTGCTCGATGACGTCATCAGAGCCCTGGGTAACCAGGGTCATGCGCGACAAGGTCTCGTCTTCGGTGGGTGCAACCGTAAGGGTTTCGATATTGTAGGCGCGCGCGGAAAACAGGCCAACAACACGCGACAGCGCACCAGGTTCGTTTTCAAGAAGAATGGAAATTACATGTTTCATGATTCTGTCCTTACAACTCTTCTGAACCCAGCATCATTTCAGTCAGGCCACGACCCGCCTTGACCATCGGCCAAACGTTTTCGGTCTGGTCGGTAATGAAATCAAGGAAGACCAGGCGGTCTTTGTAGCGGGTGAACGCTGCACGCAGCGCAGGCGCGACATCGGCAGGCTTGTCAATGCGGATTCCCACGTGCCCGTAGCTTTCAACCAGCTTGACGAAGTCGGGCAAGGCGTCGATGTACGATTCGGAATAGCGCGAACCGTAGTCAATTTGCTGCCACTGGCGAACCATACCCAAATAACGGTTATTAAGGCACAGGATCTTGGGTGTCAGGCCATATTGCTTGCAGGTTGAAAGTTCCTGGATATTCATCTGGATGGAACCCTCACCGGTGACGACAGCAACGTCACGCCCGGGGTTGGCCATTTGCGCACCCATGGCATAAGGCAACCCTACACCCATGGTGCCCAAACCACCCGAATTGATCCAGCGACGGGGTTCGTCAAAGCCGTAGTACTGGGCCGCCCACATCTGGTGCTGACCTACATCGGACGTGACGATGGCCTGGCCTGCGGTGACTTCCCACAGGGTTTGCACCACAAACTGGGGCTTGATGACCGTGCTGGAGTTCTTGAACTTCAGGCATTCTTTGCCACGCCAGGCCGTGATCTGCTTCCACCAGTCGGCCAGCCGTGCCACATCGGTGCGCGACTCGGCCACAGCCATTTGGGCATACATGGCGTTGAATTCTTGCAAAACGTCTTTGACGCTGCCCACGATGGGCACATCGACCTTGACGCGCTTTGAAATCGACGACGGGTCGATATCAATGTGAATGATCTTGCGCTGGTTTTGTGCAAAATGCTTGGGATTACCAATAACACGGTCATCGAAGCGCGCGCCGACAGCCACCAGCACATCGCAGTTCTGCATGGCCATGTTGGCTTCGTAGGTACCGTGCATGCCAGGCATGCCCACAAATTTTTCATCGGTGGACGGGAACGCACCCAGACCCATCAGTGTATTGGTGCAAGGGGCTCCAACCAGCTCGACCAGCTGACGCAGTTCGGCCGCGGCATCGGCCAGAATCACGCCGCCACCGGAATAAATCATGGGGCGCTCTGCGGCCAGCAGCATTTGCACGGCTTTCTTGATTTGCCCCTGATGGCCCTTGACAACCGGCGTGTACGAGCGCAGCGAAACTTCTTCGCGAGGGGCGCTGTACTTGCACGTGGCTACAGTGATGTCTTTGGGGATGTCGACCAGTACAGGCCCCGGACGACCGGTCTTGGCGATATAAAACGCCTTGCGCATGGTGTCAGCCAGATCTTTGACGTCGCGCACCAGAAAGTTGTGCTTCACACACGGGCGTGTAATGCCGATGGCATCACATTCCTGGAAGGCATCCTGACCAATGGCCGTTGTGGCCACCTGACCGCTAAGGATCACCATGGGAATGGAGTCCATGTAGGCTGTGGCAATACCGGTAACTGCATTGGTAAGCCCAGGGCCGCTGGTTACCAGCGCCACCCCCACCTTGTCGGACGACCGTGCATACGCGTCAGCCGCATGAACCGCCGCCTGCTCGTGGCGAACCAGCACATGCTGGAAGTTTTCTTGCTTGTAAATCGCGTCGTAAATGTAAAGGACCGCGCCACCGGGATAACCGAAAATGTGATCTACACCTTGTTCGGCCAGGCAGCGTACGACGATATCGGCGCCATTGAGTTCCATAATGTATAAATTCCTTTCGTAACCGGCACTGAAACCCCGACCGGCCTTTAGGCCCGGGCTTTACCAAAGGCGGCAACATAAACCGGCGCTTTGTGGTTCACGGAACCACGCCACCCGGATACCTTGCCGTTTCGGCATACACCCATCGAGATGCAGCACACGCATTCGGACGAATGCAATAGGTAGAAACGGAAAGCGTTGACACTACGCTTTTGGCGAGGACAACAGCACGTTAAATTTCGGCGCAAAAAGCCAGGCGGGTAGGCCTGCACAACTGAACCTTGCACAACCCGCCAATGGTA
>JBAYOZ010000123.1:0-5529 GCA_041677965.1 Pusillimonas sp. | reverse complement strand
GGTCGATCTTGCCAAAGTGCACACGACGTCCGTGATACACCGGCAGCCCGTACAGCGTTGCCCGTTCGTTGGCCACGACCTGGCCAGCCTTCTTTTCCCATCGGGGGTCAGACCAGCTGCGACGCAACAAATGGGCACCGACCTTTTCAACCCAGACCGGGTCGATCCGGGCCACGCAACGGGCATACAGACGGGTGGTTTCCACCAGTTCAGCGGCCATGATCCAGCGGCCTGCCTTGCGCACGAGGTTGGAACCGGGATGGATCACGAAACGAATCTCTCGAGCGCCTTGATACGTACTGGTTTCCTCGCTTTTAAGCCCGATGTTGCCCAGCAAACCCGACAGCAAGGCCTTGTGCAATTGTTCATGGGTCGCATCCAGCGTATTGACGCGCCAGCCCTGCTCGCCAACGATGGCGGCCAATTGACTGTGCACGTCATGCCATTCACGCAGTCGCAACGGCGATAAATACTTTTCACGAAGCAAGGTGACCAGCTTGCGCTGCGACGCCTTGTGTGCAACCTGCTCTTCATACCAGCGCCACAGCTTCACGTACGATACGAATTCAGACTTGTCATCGCGGAAACGGGCGTGCGCGGCCTCAGCCGCGTCCCGTTCTGCCAACGGACGGTCGCGCGGATCTTGCACCGACAATGCCGACGCAATAATCAGCATCTCGGCCAGACAGTGCTCATCGCGGGCAGCCAGAATCATCCGGGCGATACGTGGATCAACCGGGATGCGGGCCAGAGAACGGCCGACCGGCGTGAGCTGATTGCTTTCATCCAGCGCCCCCAGTTCCTGCAATAAATGATAGCCATCCGCAATCGCACGACCCGATGGTGCCTCAACAAAAGGAAACGTTTCAATGTCGTCCAGCTTGAGCGCCTTCATGCGCAAAATGACGGACGCCAGAGAGGAACGCAAAATTTCAGGGTCGGAAAACGGGGCCCGTCGCTTGAAGTCATCTTCGTCGTACAGACGCACACAGACACCCGGCCCGATACGACCACAACGTCCGGCCCGCTGGTTGGCCGATGCCTGACTAATGGGCTCGATATGCAACTGCTCTACCTTGTTGCGCCATGAATAGCGCTTGACCCGTGCCAGCCCCGAATCGACCACGTACCGGATACCGGGAACCGTCAGCGAGGTTTCGGCGACGTTGGTGGCCAACACCACCCGCCGCACATTGCCTGTGGGCTTGAAGATACGCTCTTGCTCGGCCTGTGAAAGGCGTGCGAACAAGGGCAATACCTCGACCGGGCCAGGATGGTTCTTGCGCAGGGCCTCTGCACTTTCACGGATTTCCCGTTCGCCGGGCAAAAACACCAGAATATCGCCCGGACCCTGACGCGCGCATTCGGCCACGCCTTCGACCACGGCATCGATCAGGTCGCGCTCTTCATCGATAGCCGAGCGGGCCTTGCTGCTGTCGGCATCGCCAGCACTGCGACCTTGCTGGACCGGACGATACACGACCTCAACCGGGTAAAGCCGGCCAGAAACCTCGATTACCGGAGCTGACACCCCCTTGTGTTCAAAATGACGGGCAAAACGGTCGGCATCAATCGTGGCCGAGGTGATGATGAGTTTCAGATCAGGGCGACGCGGCAGCAACTGACGCAAAAACCCCAGCAGAAAATCAATATTGAGACTGCGCTCGTGGGCTTCGTCGATGATGATGGTGTCATAGCGACGCAACAGCGGGTCACGCTGCGATTCGGCCAGCAAAATGCCGTCGGTCATCAGCTTGATGGCAGCATTGGGCCCGGTTCGGTCATTGAAACGGATCTGGTAGCCCACCCAGTCGCCCAGCCCCGTGTTCAGTTCTTGTGCCACACGTTTGGCGACCGAGGTGGCAGCCAGACGCCGCGGTTGCGTGTGGCCGATCATTTTGCCCTGACCCCGGCCAAGTTCAAGACAGATCTTGGGCAGCTGGGTGGTTTTCCCGGAGCCCGTTTCGCCGCACACAATGACCACCTGATGCGCACTGATCGCCGCAGCGATATCGTCACGCCGGGCACTGACCGGCAGGTCTTCGGGGTATGTAATACGGGGCAATTCGCGTCGAACATGCACAGATTTGCCTGTGACGGGCACGGGTTTGTCTGTGTTTTCCGACAAATCAGATGGGTGTTGCATGAAAATTCTTATAGATGGGCAGTCAATCATTATAATTTTGGACTGAATCAATACAACCGGGACGAATACACCCCCTTATGGCCGACAACGACGCTGAAACGATCTCTGCCCAAGAGGCCACCCAGTTTGCACCAGCCCAATTCGTACGCTGGTTTCGGGAAGTAGCCCCTTATGTCCACAATTTTCGCGGCAAGACCTTCGTGGTTGCGTTTGGCGGTGAACTCGTCAACGACGGGGCGCTTAACAACCTGATCCAGGATATTTCGCTGCTGTCCGCGCTGGGCGTGCGCCTGGTGCTGGTTCACGGCTCGCGCCCCCAGGTCAACGAACAGCTGAAACTCAAGGGCTTTGCTACCCGCTTCGGACGCGGCTTGCAGCCGACCGACGCTGCTGCGCTCGAATGTGCCAAAGAAGCGGCCGGCGAAATCCGCCTGGACATCGAGGCGGCATTCAGCCAGGGCCTGCCCAACACACCAATGTCACACGCGCAGATCCGCGTGATTTCGGGCAATTTTGTGACTGCACGACCCGTAGGCGTTCTTGATGGCATTGACTACCAGCATACCGGTACGGTACGCAAACTCGACACTGACGCCCTGAAAGCCGTGTTGTCGCAAGGTGCATTGGTGTTGCTGTCACCGCTGGGATTTTCACCCACCGGCGATGCCTTCAACCTGGCCATGGAAGACCTGGCCACCAGCGTCGCCATCGCGCTGCGTGCCGAGAAACTCATTTTCCTGACGCAAGACCGCACGGTGTACAACCCTGACGGCACGGTTGACACCGAACTGGCGCGTGAAGATGCCGATGCCTTGCTGGCTACAGGCACGCTGGATGACGATACTGCGGCCTTTCTAATCCACGCCTCGCGTGCCGTAAAACGTGGTGTTGCACGGGCGCATTTACTGCCCTACACGCTTGACGGCAGCGTTCTGCTTGAAATCTTCACCCACGACGGTGTTGGCACCATGGTGGTTGAAGATACGCTGGATGACCTTCGCCCTGCGACCATGGACGACGTGGGCGCCATCGTACGCCTGATCGAACCCCTGGAAGCCGACGGCACGCTGGTGCCGCGCGGGCGCGCGGTCATCGAGCGCGATGTCGAACGCTTCACGGTGCTCGAACACGATGGTGTCATTTACGGGTGTGTAGCGCTTATCCCCTACCCCGAAGATCGCATGGCCGAAATGGCGTGCCTTATTGTCCACCCCGACTGGCAAGGCGAAGGCGAAGGTGAAATGCTGCTGCGCCACGCTGAGTCACGGGCCCGCGCCAGCGGTGCACGCAAGCTGTTTGTCTTGACCACACGTACCTCGCACTGGTTCATGAAGCGCGGATTCAGCCAAGGCAGCGTTTCCAGCCTGCCCAAAGAGCGCCAGGCTCATTACAACCGCTCGCGCAACAGTCTCATTTTCATCAAGAAGCTCTAAGGTGCACCGGGCGGGGGCTATGGGTACAATGGCCACTATTGCTTAATTTTGTCTTGAAAGGTAGGTCTACGCATATGACACGCATGGTTAACTGTGTAAAACTGAAACGCGAAGCAGAAGGCCTGGCGGCCCCGCCCTATCCCGGTGAAATGGGTGTTCGCATCTGGCAAAACATATCAAAAGAAGCCTGGGAAATGTGGATCCAGACACAAACCCGTCTGGTGAATGAAAATCGCCTGAACCTGGCCGATGCCCGTGCACGCAAGTACCTGGCACAGCAAATGGAGTCGTTTTTGTTTGACGATGTCAACGTCGAAGCCCAGGGCTACGTGCCGCCAGCGCAGTAATCACTCTGGTATTGTCTGTATATCGTCGGCAGTTGCCCGCTGTCATACCTTGGCGGTACCCAAAAACAAGCGCCCCTTTACGGGGCGCTTGTTTTATGGCGGCAGACACCGATTCATGAACAAACCTAAGCCTGACATGCCGGTACCGGGTTGACCTGGCTTACGCGCCCGATTCCGGATCGGTTTCGACCCGGGCTTTTTCGCCGCGGGCGACACGCTCGGTTGCTTTGACACCGGTATGCCGTACATCATCGCCCTGAACCAGATAGATAACACGCTCTGCCATGTTTTTGGCGTGATCACCAATGCGTTCAAGCGAACGGGCAATAAAGATCAAGTCAATGGCGCGGGAGATGGTGCGTGGATCTTCCATCATGTAGGTGATGAGGTGACGCAGCGCCGCCTTCCACTCTTTGTCAACTTCCTTGTCATTACGCACCACGGTTGCCGCCAGAATGGAGTCTTCCCGGGCAAAGGCATCAAGCACATCACGAATCATGGCAACAACCTGTGCAGCAATATGACGTAACTCGACGGCAGGAATGTAGCGGGACTCGGCCTCATGCAGACGCCGTGACATTTTGGCAATTTTTTCAGCCTCATCGCCGCAGCGTTCCATGTCGGTCAGCATTTTGGAAACCGACAACAGCGTACGCAGGTCAATGGCTGTGGGCTGATTGCGGGCAATCAGCAAACTGATACGCTCGTCAATCTCGACCTCAAGCTGATTGACTTCGTTCTCGCGTTCACGAACACGATCGACGAAACTGAGCTCGCCGGTAGCCAGGGCCTCCATGGCTTCCTGGATCATGGCCTCGACCAAGCCCCCCATTTGCAAAAATGAAGACCGTGTGAGCTCAAGCTCGGCGGAAAACTGTTTGTTGGTGTGCTCGGACATATCAACCTTCTTTAAAAGCATTAACGGGGTGCAATAACACTGGCCCCAGGTTTTTTAAAACTGCAGACAATAACCAAAGGCTCAGGGTACACCCAATAAAAGTCAGTTTTATGAACTTATTGTTAAGCCTTGGGTTCGAGTGTCACAACGCCATCTTGCGTTGACATTAAAGCGACAGTCGCGCCCGAGATCGCAAAAAGGCCGCACGTAACCACCCCGGGGATATTGTTGATGGTCGCTTCCAGATCGGCTGGCCGACTGATGCGCAAACCGGCAACATCAAGAATGACGCAACCGTTGTCAGTTACGAACCCCTCGCGCAGATGCGGTTCACCGCCAAGGGCACGCAAGCGGCGCGCAACCGATTCGCGCGCCATCGGAATGACCTCGACAGGCAAGGCAAAGGCACCCAGGCAGTCGACGAGCTTAGACTCATCAACAATGCATACAAACCGGTCAGCCACCGAGGCCACGATTTTTTCGCGGGTAAGTGCGCCACCACCACCTTTGATCATGCTTAAACCCGCGTCGATTTCGTCTGCACCATCAACATAGACCGGCACCTGAGTAACGTCATTCAGGTCGAAAACAGTGATGCCATGACTTTCCAGGCGCCGGGTGCTGCGCTCGGAACTGGACACCGTACCGCGGAATTTTTGTTTATGCAGGGCCAGCGCATCAATAAACAGGTCAGCCGTCGAGCCC
>JBAYOZ010000122.1:0-5645 GCA_041677965.1 Pusillimonas sp. | reverse complement strand
GGCTTCAGGCTTCAGGGCTGCAAAGAGGCAGCAATAAGGTCGGCGGTTTTTTGGTAGTGCTGCGTCAGCAATTGGGTGGCGACAGGAATGTCGCGGCTAAGGGTGGCTTCAACCAGGTTGCGGTGCTCGCTGGAAACATCGCGCGGCGCATCCGTTTTGTAACGGTTGACCAGCATCGGGCGGCGGTAACGCTCGGTCTGTATATACAGCTTCATTGAAAACTCAAGCAACCATTCCGAGTCACAGGCGCTGATCAGGGCCTGGTGCAGTGCCAGGTGGCGGTGTTCGATCTGGTCGTAATTCAGTTCGGAAGCGTTATCCGGGTTCCGGGTATCAGCGGCGTGGTTGCTGCCATGTCGGCGTGTGACCAACGATAGCGTATGCAGGCTGCCAACCACACGGGTTTCCCATGCGTCGTCGCCGCGCTCGATAGAGCGTTTCAGGGCCTCACAATCAATGAATATTCGCGTGCTCATGGCATCGCGCATTTCTTTCAGCGACAGCGGTGACACCCGGAAACCCTTCAGGGCCACGGCATCGACCAGGCGTTCGCTGTGCAGCCGGTTCAGTGCTTCACGCAAAGGTGAAAAACTGAGCTGGTAACGATTTTTCAGAAATTCAAGGCGCAGGGCAGACCCCGGGGGCAAGGCCCCCGAGATAATGTCATGCTTGATGGCCCGATAGGCCTGCTCGGCCAACGTGACCGATTTGGCGGTCACGACGGGTTCGAGCAGGGTCGGGTCAGTCAGGACATTCATGGTGCAGCTTAGCGGCCTTCGTTCAGCTCGTCTTCACCTTCTTCGTCGTCAAAGCTGACGGCGCTTTCGGGGCCGATGAACTGGGCGGCCTGTTGGGGCTTGCGGTTCACCTGCAGGTTGAAGACGTCAAAGCGGTTGTAGTGACCGGTGATGTCGTGCATCTGGCGAGGCTGGATGCACTTCGACAGGTCACAATCGGCATAGACGATGCCTTCCTTGTCGATGAGGGGTGTACCAACAACGCGGCCATCGGGCCCGATGACACCCGAGAATGCACTGTTTTCACGACGCAGCAGCGTGTCGGCCTGCGGGTGCGTGTCAGTGAACAGGTTGATGATGTCGTCGGTGACCGTCGAGCACGATACGATGGTGAACACTTTGCCTTCGAACGAGTGCGCCATGGCACGAACCTTGATGGCTTCGGACATGTCGTAGTCGGGCGGGGCAACCGGCAGCGAAATGTAGCTGGCGATGTGCAGCATTTCGCCTTGGGCCAACAGGCTGAAACGGGCCAGCGTATTGGTGTTTTCACCGCAGGCCAGACCACCGATCTTGCCGATCGGGGTGTCGTACACGCGTAAGGAACTGCCGTCGCCGTTTGACCATGTAAGCTTTTCGGCCCAGGTCGGTACCAGTTTGCGGTGGCGACCGACGATTTTTCCTTCCGGGCTGATGAACACCAGCGTGTTGTATATGGTGGAAACACCATGCTTGCTGCGTTCGTTCACACCGATAACGACAAAGGCGTTGTTGGCTTTTGCGGCCTGGGCCACACGACGGATTTCCGGCCCGGGCACTTCGATGGCGCTGCGCGCCAGCTTTTCGAACCAGGGGCTGCCCTCGACCGGAGACATGAACCAGCTCCAGTAGGGGTAGCACGAAATGAACACTTCGGGGAATGCGATCAGTTGGGCGCCGTTGCCGGCGGCTTCTTTGATAAGCGCGCAGACTTTGTCGACCGTTGCGTCCGTATCCATGAAAACGGGAGACGCCTGAACGGCGGCTACCCGTGTAGTGGGCAGATTCAACATGGTTGTTACACCTTGACAACCGGGTTGCGCAGCGAACCGATGCCTTCGATGTGGCATTCGACAACGTCGCCGGGCCAGAGCCATTCTTGCGGTGTGCGACCGGCACCAACACCGGCAGGCGTACCGGTGGCGATGATGTCGCCGGGTTCCAGTGTGATGCCTTTGCTGATGTCGGCGATCAGTTCGTCAACCTTGAACAGCATGAAGGCTGTGTTTGAATTTTGCTTTTCAACGCCATTGACGGTGAGCCACAGTTTCAGGTTTTGTGGATCAGTGATTTCGTCGGCAGTGACGATGCACGGACCGAACGGTGCGTATGTGTCCTGGCCTTTGGAATAGATCCACTGACCCGAGCGGCGGTTGTCGCGTGCGCTGATGTCATTCATGATGCTGTAGCCAAAGACATATTGCAGGGCATCTTTGCGCTCGACGCGCTTGGCACGAGTACCGATGATGGCGGCCAGTTCGCATTCCCAGTCCATTTGCTGGGTGATTTCGGCATTGTGTTCGATGGCGTCGCCGTCAGCGATAACCGTGGTGGGCGGCTTCGAGAAAATGACGGGCTGCTTGGGCAGGTCGGGCGATGTGTCGAGTGACTTGGCCGATTCAGCCACGTGCTCGGTGTAGTTCAGGCCGATACCGAAAATGTTCTTGCGAGGACGCGGAATGGGGGCCAGCAGCTTGACGTTCTGGACGGGGATGGCTACGCCAAGGGGCCATTCTTCGCGGTAGGTATTGAGCAGTTCGGTGGTGCTTTTAACGGCTTCAGGACCAAGGTCGATGAAGTCAAGCATGTTGTCGGGCAGGTCCATGCCGGCAGCATCGCCGAGCCATTGCAGATCGACAACCAGATTGCCGTCAAGGGCTCCCAGGCGGGATTCTTCGTTGATGGTGCGGCGGTAGGTGACTAAACGCATGAAATTTCCTTTAAAGACTGAATAAAAAAGCAGGTCGGGGCGTGCCCGGGACCGGCACACAAAAGGGGCGCCGGGCAAGCCGCCCGACACCCCTTTTCATGGCCGGATTAAGCCAGTATTGGCTGATGGCCGTCGTTCTCTTGAAGTGCTTCTTCGCGGTACAGGCCCAGCGAGTTCATGACCGGCAGGTCATTGAAGCAGAACAGGCATGCATCTTCGGTTTCGCTGGCGTTGGCATGTTCGTGGAACATCCAGGACGGTACGCAGAAAATGTCGCGCTCTTCCCAGTCGAAACGTTTGCCGTTGATAATTGAGTAGCCCTTGCCCTTGGCCACCTGGTAAATGAAGCTGCCCGTGTGGCGGTGGGCTTTGGTGCGCTCGCCGGGGCGCAGCATTTGCATGCTGGCACCGATGGTTTGCATGACGGGGCCGCCGGTTTTGGGGTTGATGTAGTTCATCAACACGCCGTCAAACGGTGAGCCGTCAGTAACCTTGGCGTAGCGGCTGAGCGCTTCGTAGGTGGGCGCCCATTCGTACTTGAACAAGGGCGAATAGGCGTGCGACCATTTGTCGTTGGCCGGCACCAGGCCCGAATTGCCCCAGGCATGGGTGCTGTCGTTGACTTCGTAGGTAACAGCTTGCTGCAGGTCGGGGTGGACAGCGTAGAAGTTGGCATCCAGCGCGTTCATCAGGGGGATGTCAAGGCCGTCTTGCCAGATGCAGGGCAGCCCGTCTTCCTCGACACCGTGTTCGTGCCAGGTACCATTGGGGGTCAGTACGAAGTCGTTCGCGCCCAACGTCATTTTGTGGCCGTCAACAATCGTGTAGGCACCACGGCCTTCCATGATGAAGCGCAGCGCACTGGCCGAGTGGGCGTGTGCCGATGCGCGTTCACCGGGGTGCATGACCTGCAGGCCCGAATACAGCCAGCCCACAGCAGCAGCCACGTCGCGGCGACCGGGGTTGTCCAGGTAAATAACGCGGCGGCCGGCTTTTTCGGGGGACACCAGTGAAACCGACTTCAGGACGTGTTCGCGCAGCTGCTTGAACTTCCAGAGCACCGGCACCGAAGGTGATTGCGGGAACCAGGGTTCAATCTTGTTGGCAACCGTCCAGAGGGCGGCGGTGTTCATTTTTTCCAGATCGTCGTAGTACGCGATGAGTTCTGGCGTATCTTCAACGTTGGCACGACCTAAAACGTCTTCGCGAAAGTTATTATTTTCGCGGGCGGTTGATTTCATGGTTTGACCCCCTGAAGGTTAGGATTTTATAAAATAACCTGTATTTTCGAAGACTATATTCTTTTTGCCCGATGCTGACAAGCCGGTGCAGCAGGAATCAACAGGAATAGGCATGGCAACTGACTGGACCGACCGGCTGCGGCTGCGTAATTTGCGGTATTTGCTCAGCCTCGAACAAACCCGCAACTTAAGCCATTCGGCAACGTTGCTCAATACAACCCAGCCGGGCCTGTCCAAATGGCTCAAAGAGCTGGAAGAAGACGTTGGCCTGCCCTTGTTTGAGCGCCACGCACGCGGCCTGATTCCCACGCCCAATGGCAAGGTGATGATCGAGCATGCCCGGCGTGTACTGTCCCAGCTGGATCGCGCGGCTACCGACATGAACACCCTGCGCGAGGGGGTGAGCGGGCGGCTGGCCATTGGCGCGTCGGGGGCAGCAGCATCGGTATCGGCGCCCATGGCCATTTTGCGCATGGCAGAACGCCTGCCCGCACTGCGTGTTGACCTGGTCGAAGCCACGATGGACCGCTTGCTGGTCATGCTGGCCCAGGGTGACCTTGATGTGGTGATCGGTCGGACCAGCAAGCAGATGCTGGATGGCGCGCTGATCAGCAGCGAATTGCTGTACGTAGAGCCGGTCGATCTCATCGCCCGGCCCGGACATCCGTTATTCTTGAAAACGACGGTGAACTGGGACGATGTCGAGCGTTACCGCTGGATCGTCTGGCCCCGCGAAACACCGGTACGCAATGCGCTCGAGGCGGCGCTGGCCAGCGCCGGCCGGCAATTACCCCAAAACTATGTGGAATCGAACTCTGTCATTGCCAACGTTACCCTGCTGACCCATAGCGACATGATCGGTACGGCGTCACATCGGTCAACGCAGATGCTGACCCGGCTCAAGCTGGTGCGAAGCCTGTCATTGAAAATGCAAGGGTTCGGGTCGGTATCGATGTACTGGCGTAACGACGAAATTTTCCCCCAGACCATCGAGCGTGCGCTTGACTGCATCCGCGACGTTACCCGCTATCATGAAGCGGATGCCGAGGCCTGAAGCTGATGAACGACCGTGTTGACGGCCGGCTTGCGCGGGTGTTTGCGCATGACGGCATGTACCTGGGTGTGGATGCCAATATCTTCAAGCGGACGAAATACCAGCGTGCTGGCCTGATAGCGTCGTGTTGAGCCAGGCACAATGGCAATGCCCAGCCCGGCCGCGACCAGGCTGAGTTGTGCCGGTACTTCGGACACGGCATGAACAACGTAAGGGGTAAACCCTTTCTGGATACAGGCGGTGTAGATGTGCTGGGCAAAACGTGATGTATCGCGACGCAGCATGATGAAGTGCTCATCGGCCAGTGCGGCCAGCCCCAGCAGGCCGGTCTGGTTCGCCAGGGTGTGCCGGTGCGGCAGGGCTACCCATAAGGGGTCAGGCCAGAGCGCTTCGCTGCACAGCAAGTCGTCTTCCACGACCTGGCGTGAAATGCTGATGTCAATGCGTTGCTCGCGTAGCGCCTCGATCTGGTCGTTCGGGGCCATTTCATTGAGCACCACATCAATGTCGGGGTAGGCCTTGGCCAGGTCAGAAATGCACTGGGGCAAGGGCCCCAGGAAATGCGACCCGGACACCCCGATCTCGATGCGGCCGGCCAGGCCCGAATGAATATCCTGGACGCGCTGGGTGGCTTCTTTCAGGCG
>JBAYOZ010000121.1:0-5702 GCA_041677965.1 Pusillimonas sp. | reverse complement strand
GGGTTCGCCAGAAAGAGGCCCTGAAGGCCCTGCGTGCCGAAGTCGATATATTGACACTCACGGCAACCCACATTCCCCGCACCCTGGGCCTGTCGCTGGAAGGTATCCGAGACTTTTCCGTCATTGCCACCGCACCTCAGAAGCGTCTGGCCATCAAGACCTTTGTGCGCCGCGAAGACGGCAGCACCATCCGTGAAGCCTTGCTGCGCGAGCTGAAACGTGGCGGTCAGGTCTACTTCCTGCATAACGAAGTGGAAACCATTCACAACCGCCGGGCCCGCCTTGAGGAACTGGTGCCTGAAGCCCGTATCGCCGTGGCACATGGCCAGATGGCCGAACGTGAACTGGAACAGGTCATGAAGGGGTTTTACCAGCAGCGCTTCAATGTGCTGCTGTGCACGACCATTATTGAAACCGGCATTGACGTGCCCACCGCCAACACCATTGTCATTCACCGGGCCGATCGCCTGGGTCTGGCCCAGCTGCACCAGTTGCGCGGACGGGTTGGCCGCTCGCACCACCAGGCCTACGCCTACCTGCTCACGCCAGGCGAAGATGCCATTACCAGCAACGCCAAGAAGCGGTTGGAGGCCATTCAGGCCATGGAAGACCTGGGCGCCGGCTTTTTCCTTGCCATGCACGATCTTGAAATCCGCGGTACCGGCGAGGTTCTGGGTGAATCGCAGTCGGGCAACATCCACGAAATCGGTTTTTCAATGTATTCCGAAATGCTGAATACGGCCGTCAGGGCCTTGAAAGCCGGTGAAGAGCCCGATCTTGACTCACCGTTCAATGCCAAATGTGAAGTCAACCTGCATACCCCTGCCCTCTTGCCATCGGACTACTGCCCTGATGTGCATGCGCGGCTGGGCTTGTACAAGAAAATGTCGAACGCCAACCATGAAGACGACCTGATCCGGCTGCAGGAAGAGCTGATTGACCGCTATGGCAAACTGCCAGAGGCCGCCCAGACCTTGCTGGCGACACACCGGTTGCGCCTTGAGGCCGAGCCTTTGGGCATCGTCAAGATTGATGCCAGCGAAGCTTCAGCACTGATCCAGTTTTCGGCCAAGCCCAATGTTGATCCCTTGCGTATCATCCAGCTGGTGCAGACACAACGCAACGTCATGCTGGCCGGGCAAGACAAACTGAAGGTAGAGTTCAAGCCTTCGGCAAGCCATAACGCCAAAGAACTCACCAACCCGCTGACAACACGCGTCAATGCCATCCGTGGCATCATGCGCTCTTTGCACTAAGGCAACGGCGTGTATTGTCAACGCAACTGCTTTTCTGCTCATTCTGCTCAAAGACATTTTTCGAACCTCACCTGATCAATTACGTCATGACCCACCTTGTATTGCAGGCCCCCGCCCTTGCCCCCGCTGCCATTGAAAAAATTGCCGCCCTGGCACATGCCTCGGGCATTCGCCCTATCAATAGCACAGCGGCGACCTTGCTCGATATTGACGCAGCCAGTCGCCAGGACGTTGCCTCGGTGTGCCACGAGATGGGCGTTGATGCTGCTTTCCTTGAAGCCATGATGCCCTTGACACACTGCCGCGTGCTGGCGATGGACATGGACTCGACCCTGATCAACATCGAATGCATCGATGAAATTGCCGATATGGTTGGCCGCAAGGCCGAAGTTTCAGCCATTACCGAAGCGGCCATGCGTGGTGAAATCAAGGACTTCGCTGAAAGCCTGCGCCGCCGGGTCGCCTTGCTGGAAGGCGTTTCAGTAGATGACCTTGACCGGGTCTACAACGAACGTCTGCGACTTAATGCAGGCGCCGAAAAGCTGATTCAGACGGCCAAGGCCGCCGGCATCAAGACCATGCTGGTCTCGGGCGGTTTCACCTTGTTTACCGAACGGCTAAAGGCCCGACTGGGGCTGGACGAAACCCATGCAAATACGCTGGAAACAGAAAACGGCCGCTTGACCGGCCGTGTACTTGGAGACATTGTGGATGCGCAGGGCAAGGCTGATTACCTGGCTGACCTGGCCCGACGCACTGGCGCAGATGCCAGCCAGATCATTGCGATGGGTGACGGCGCCAACGACCTGAAAATGCTGTCGCTGGCCCAGTATTCGGTGGCCTACCGCGCAAAACCTGTGGTGCGCGAACAGGCCAACTTTGCCATCAGCTTCAGCGGCCTTGACGCGGTGCTTAACTGGTTTGTACCTGGCGGTGGCGCATAAGGTAACGGTACACATACCCGGGGTAGCCCATCACCAGGAACAGGCTCAGGGTGATGGCATAAAATTCCCAGCCCTGGGTAAACACATTGCCCAGGCTGGCTTCAAACGCGAAAGCCAGCACCCCAACCAGGGCGTAAAACACCAATACCTCAACGAAACGGTCAAGAAAGGTTTTGACCGCGTGTCGACCGCTGCGTTCGGACGAATCGCGGGCTGCCATTTGCGGGTACAACAACAGTACGACCACCAGCACGACCATGACCGCCACGCGTACCAGCATAGCGGCCGGCGACACCAGCCCTTGGCCGATCCACCACAGGGTGCCTGTAGCAAACGCGGCCAGCACGGCAAAAAACGCCAATGATTCAAACCATCGCCCTGCCCCGCTGGAAAAACGCCCGCCAGGCGACGCCCACGGCAACACCAGCAACGGACGTTCGAGAACAAAGGGCAGGTTGGCTGTCAGTAATGACAGCGCAACCAGAATAACGATAGCCAGCGTTTGATCCATGACGGTTTAGAAACCGAGGGCGTTGTCGATGACCGAAATACACAAGGCCATCAGACCGCCGGGCAAAATACCCAGACCAATCAGGGCCAGACCGTTAAGGGACATCAGGCCGCCCGACAAGGCCCCCGATTCAAGCGGCTGAACCTGGCCTTCAGGCTCGTCAAAGTAAGCCACCTTGACCACACGCAGGTAATAGAAGGCACCAATCAGGGAGAAAATTACAGCCACAACTGCCAGCCAAAGCAGACCAGCGCCTACCAGGGCCTGCAAGACGCTAAGCTTGGCATAGAACCCGGCCAGCGGAGGAATACCCGCCAGCGAGAACATGGTCAGCAACAAGACCCCGGCCAGTACCGGGTTGCGCTTGTTCAGCCCTTTAAGGTCAGAAATTTCCTCACATTCGAACCCGCGACGGCTAAGCACCAGAATGACACCAAACGAAGCCAGCGTGGTCAGCACGTAAATCACCATGTAGAACAGTGACGCACCGTAAGCTTCGCTGGCGATAGGCTGGTCTTTGACCACCCCCGACAACAAGCCCAGGAATACAAAACCCATGTGCGAGATGGTGGAATACGCCAGCATGCGCTTGAAGTTGGTCTGTACGATGGCGGTAAGGTTGCCGACAGCCAGCGACAGCACCGCAAGAATCAGCAGCATGGGCTGCCAGTCGAATGACAGGCCGTGCAAGGCATCAACCAGCAGGCGCATCATGATGGCAAAGGCAGCCAGCTTGGGCGCCGCACCCACAATAAGGGTAACCGACGTCGGCGCACCCTGGTAAACATCGGGCACCCACATATGGAACGGTACCGCGCCCAGCTTGAACGCCAGACCCGCCACCACAAACACCAGACCGAACACCAGCGGCAAGCGCTGCGCCTGTTCAGATTCGATAACCTGGGCAATGCCGGCCAGGTCAAGGAAGCCGGTGGCGCCGTAAATCATTGACAAGCCGTACAGCAAGATACCCGATGCCAGCGAACCCAGCACAAAGTATTTCATGGCTGATTCAGTGGCATTGAGGTTTTCACGCCGCAAGGCAATAAGCGCATACAAGGCAAAGGACATCAGTTCGATACCCAGATACACCGTCAGCAGATTGCCGGCAGAGATCATTACCATCTGGCCCAGCAAGGCAAACAGTGTCAGCGTGTAAAACTCGCCACCGCGTGCCAGCATGTCGCGCTTTTCAGCGTATTCACGCCCGTACACCAGCGTTGCAGCCACCGCAATGTACGACGTGATCTTGAGAAAATGCGACAGGTCGTCAACAATGTACAGACCGCTGAAGGTTGCCCCTTCGACACCCGCATCCCATTGCACGGCAGACACGGCCGTGACACCGGCCAGCGCCAGCAAGGTCAGCCAGAACGTGGATGAACGATCGGCAGACGTGCTGAACGCGTCGAACAGCAAGATCAGGACAGCCAGAACCAGCAGCAAGATTTCGGGCAGTGCCAAAGCGAATTGAAATTGGTATTGCATCATGATCCGGCCTACAGTTTCGAAACAGCAACGTGGTCAAGCAATGCCTGTACCGACACGTGCATGACGTCAGTAAAGGGTTTGGGATAAATACCCATGTACAGCACGGCAATAGCCATGATGCCCATGATCAGGAATTCGCGCGAATTCAGGTCGGACATACCCTTGACCTCGTTGTTGGTGACATCACCAAACGCCACCCGCTTGACCATCCAGAGCGAATAGGCCGCACCGAAAATCAGGGCGGTTGCGGTCAGCAAGCCAATCCAGAAGTTGTATTCAACCGCGCCCATGATGACGGTAAACTCGCCAACAAAACCGCTGGTGGCCGGCAGGCCCGCATTGGCCATCGAGAACAGCACAAAGAAGGTCACGAAACGTGGCATGACATTGACCACACCGCCATAGGCATCAATGCGCCGTGTGTGCATGCGGTCGTACAAAACACCGATACACAGGAACATGGCACCGGAAACAAAGCCGTGCGACACCATCTGGACGATCGCGCCTTCCATGCCGGCAGTATTGAAAATGAAGAACCCCAGGGTAACAAAACCCATGTGGGCAACCGATGAATACGCCACCAGCTTTTTCATGTCTTCCTGGACAATCGCCACCAGGCCAATGTAAATGACGGCAACCAGCGACAACACAATCATCAGACCGGCAAGGCTTTCGGAGGCATCGGGTGCGATAGGCAGCGAAAAGCGCAGGAAACCGTAGGCCCCCAGCTTGAGCATGATGGCCGCCAGTACCACCGAACCCCCTGTAGGTGCCTCAACGTGGGCATCAGGCAACCAGGTATGCACCGGCCACATGGGCACCTTGACTGCAAACGCCGCCAGCAAGGCAACAAACACCAGCACCTGCGGTGTGTAGGCCAGCGGCAGTTCGTGCCAGGTCTGGATGTCGAATGAGCCACCCGACGCATGCCAAAGGTACAGGAAGGCAACCAGAGTCAGCAGCGAGCCCATCAGGGTGTACAGGAAAAACTTGAACGCGGCATACACACGGTTCGGGCCACCCCAGGCACCAATGATGATGTACATGGGGATCAGCGTGGCCTCGAAGAACACGTAGAACAACATGCCGTCAAGCGCTGCGAAAACACCAACCATCAGACCCGACAGAATCAGGAACGAGGCCATGTACTGCGCAACCTTTTCCTGGATGACTTCCCAGCCGGCCAGCACCACGATGATGGTGATGAAGGCCGTAAGCAGTACAAACCACACCGAAATACCGTCAATACCCAGGTGGTAGTTGACTGCAAAGGCATCGATCCAGGGGGCCTTTTCGACAAACTGCATGTCGGCCGTGTCGTTCTTGAAACCGGCATACAGCGGCAAGGTCACCAGAAAGCTGACCAGCGCACCGGCCAACGACAGCCAGCGCGTCAGGCATTTACGCTCATCGCGACCGATCAGCAGCACAATCAGGCCGGCGATGATCGGAACGAAAATCGACAGTGTGAGCCAAGGAGTAGTTGAAGACGCCATATCG
>JBAYOZ010000120.1:0-5715 GCA_041677965.1 Pusillimonas sp. | reverse complement strand
TGTAGTCACCTGGAAAGGGAAGCCGGGCCACTGGATTGGTTCAATGACGACCAGCTCATCAGGTTGCAGGCGGCCTTCTTTGACCATGGCCTCAAGTACACCAGACCGGATGAAGCCTGCGTCGGCCTGGCCTTGCATGACCGCATTGATGATCTTGTCGTGCGGGTTGCCCAGTTCGATGAAATTGATCTGCTTGAGGTTGACTCCGTGTCGCATCAGCCAGGCTGCCTGTGCGGTATACCCACCCAGATACTGTTTGCCCGGTATGGCCACCGATTTTCCGTCAAGGTCGCCCAGGCGATTCAGGTCATTGCGGTCAGCCCGACGGATGATGGCCCCACCCAGTTGCGATACGGCGTGGCCTTGTTCAAGCGTGACCTGGGTGGCAATCGCACCGGAAAGAACCCCGTTCACCCGCAGGCTGACGTAATGCACCGGGTTGGTGAAGACGACGTCCAGCAACCCGTTGCCTACGGCTTTGGCCATTTCTTCTTGATCAAGAAAGTGCAGGTGGATGTCATGACCAGGCAGGTGTTGTTGCAGATAGCTGGCCAGGGGCTGCCACATGGGGCGCAGGATGTCGGCGGGCCGATAATTGAATACCCCAATGTGCAGGCGTTGATGCGTAGCGGCTGTACCTGTTGAGGCCGTGGTATTCGACGGCGTGGCGTTTACCTTGTAGTGGCCGGTGGCATCGGCTCCGCTTCTGGTTGTGGTGGCCGCCGCTGTCGCTGCCGTGACGATTGACAAGAGAAAAATCAGGAGCGTCAGGGTGGCGATGAGGCCAAGGGCCTGTCGGATCGGGCGCGGCTGGCATTGACGCGGCAGATAACGGAAAAAGAAGGTTTGATCAGGCAAGAGGTCAGGTCTGGTGGGCCAGGAAGAGTTCGGGTTAGGCAAGGGGGCGATTCCGGCCGATCAGAAGACATTGGGTTCGATCCGCCGGTGCTTCAGTTGCAAATACTCAATTGAGTATTGATTTTATATCTTTGGCGAGGTCTTGGGCCGATGAGGTGCCACTGGCCAGCACGCGTGCCTGCCCGTTTTTATCGAACAGATAAAACGAAGCACTGTGATCCATGGTGTAGCTGTTGTTCGCCTTGTCGGGGACTTTTGCGTAATAGGCTTTGAACGACTTTGCGGTTTGTTGCAGCTGTTGCGGCGTACCGGTCAGGCCGACAAAACTGTCGTCGAAAGCCATGACGTAGCGGGCCATGATTTCAGGGGTGTCGCGTTCAGGGTCGACGCTGATCATGGCGATCTGGACTTCGCCTGCGCGATCACCCAGAAGCTGCAGGGTTTGGGCCAGTTGTGCCAGTGCAGTCGGGCAAACGTCCGGGCAATGGGTAAAGCCGAAAAATACCACCAGCGCCTTGCCTTTGTAGTCGGCCAATGTGCGTGGTTGACCTGTGTGGTCGAGCATGGCCAGTTCTTTGCCCAGCCCGGTTCCGGAAATATCGGTACCTGAAAAGGATGGCTTGGGTTCGGGCCCGCACGCGGTCAGCAATGTGCTTAACCCCAAGGCAACGGCCAGCTTCAGACCGGCACGACGAGAGGGTGAAAAAGAGGTCACAGCAGCATTACCCAATGATCGACCAGCAGTGCAAGAAACAGCAGTGACAGGTACAGAATTGAAAAGCGGAACAACTTGCGCGAAAGCGCGTCGGAATAGTTGCGGTACAGCTGCCACGCGTACCTGACAAACATGCCGCTGAGGACGATGGCACAGGCCAGATAGAGCACCCCGCTCATGCGGATCATGAAGGGCAGGAGTGTGGACGCGAACAGCACCAGGCTGTACAGGAAAATATGCAGCAGGGTGAACTGCTGACCATGGGTGACCGGCAACATGGGCAGGCCTGATTCTGCGTAGTCGGTATTTCGATACAGTGCCAGGGCCCAAAAGTGGGGGGGCGTCCAGATAAAAATGATCAGGACCAGCACCCAGGCCTCGGCGGGTACCGAGTTGGCAACAGCGGCCCAGCCCAAGGCGGGTGGCATGGCCCCGGACAACCCACCGATGACGATATTCTGGGGGGTTAGCGGTTTCAGGATGATGGTGTAAATAATGGCATAGCCCACAAAGGTGGCGAAGGTCAGCCACATGGTCAGCGGGTTGACCCAATGGTAGAGCACCAGCATGCCGGCACCGCCCAGCACCCCGGACATGACCAGAACCTGGGTGTTTGTAATGGTGCCCTGTGCTGTCGCGCGGCGGGCCGTGCGCTGCATTTTGGCGTCAACTTCCTGCTCGATAAGACAGTTGATGGCGAAGGCGGCAGCAGCCAGCAACCAGATGCCTGCGGTACCTGCGACGACAGGCTGCCACGCGGGCAGGCCGGGTGTGGCCAGAAACATGCCGATAATGGCGCAAAAGACGGCCAGTTGCGTGACGCGTGGCTTGGTGAGGACCCAGTATTGGCGCCAGAGGCCGGGGTGTTGGAGCGATGCGGTGTTCATGGCGTTATTGTAGTCTGGCGCGTGCCTGCCAGGCGAACCAGCAGGGTTGTTGAAAACAGTACCAGACCCGCAGCCCCGCCATTATGCAGAACGGCAATCAGCAAGGGCCATTCGAAAAAGATGGTGGTCAGACCTGTGAACAATTGGGCCAGCAACAGCAACAAAATAGCGTTGGCCGGTGTGCGTAAGCCGGGTTCTTTGCGCAGCTTCAGGGCAAGAAACCCCATGTAGGCAAAGACGATAAAGGCGAAGTTGCGGTGCACCCAGTGGATGGCGGTCAAGGCTTGCTGCGAGATCATCTCGCCCGACGGCAGTTCGCCCAAAGCACGAATCAATGAAAAACCACCGTGCAGATCCATCGGGGGTAACCACTGGTCGTTACAGGTCGGGAAGTCCATGCAGGCCAGCGCTGCATAGTTAGTGCTGACCCAGCCGCCCAGGGCGATCTGGACAAACACCAGAATAAAGCCCAGCGCCATCCAGGGGAACCAGCGCACGGCCTGTGGCGAGAGCGCCGGGTGTTCTTTGACGCGAACGGCCAACCAGGTCATCAGGGCCAGCAGTGTCATGCCTCCCAGCAAGTGGATGGTGACGATGATGGGCATCAGTTTCAGGGTTACCGTCCAGGCGCCGAAGGCGCCTTGAACGCAAACGGCGATCAGGGTGACAATCGCCAGGCGCGGCGTATGCCCAAGTGTTTTACGATGTCGCCATGCCATGATGACGATGAGGATGATCAGCAGACCCAACAGGGCACCGACATAACGGTGGATCATTTCGATCCAGGCTTTCGGGAAGCTGACTGGCCCGTAGGGCATCGTTTCGACCGCCTGGCGAATGTGTTCGGAGGCGCCAATGGGGGTTATCTTGCCGTAGCAGCCTGGCCAGTCCGGGCAGCCCAGACCCGAGTCGGTAAGGCGCACAAAAGCGCCGAACATGATCAGGTCAAGCGTCAGGAACCAGGTGAAAAACACCAGCTTGCGGTAGCGGGCTTTGATAGCGTCGATCATGGGGTCAGCCGATGCGCGAGTGGTAGATCAGTTTGCTCAGGTCTTTACGTACTTTGGGCCCGCGCTCTTCGGGCGCTGTGCCGTCGTCAGGCGGGAATTCCAGCATCAGATTACCCAATGGGTCCACCACCCACATGGGTTGTGCCAGGGTTTGTGCCGGGTTTGCACCGGGCTGCGCTACCGTGTTGGAGGTCAGGTAACTGGCGAGTTTTTCAGGGTCTGCCCGCAGCATGACCGTGCCAATGTAGGCGTCTTGCACGACCTGGGGGACTTCGGCGTCATCGGTAATGAACCAGACCCGGGCCACCCGCTCGACGTTCTTGCCTTGTGCCGCATGCGAGTTGCGCAGGATGAACAGCTTTTCAACACACGATTCAGGGCATGCCGCCTGGTCAGCGGTCATCAGCAACCATTTGCCTTTCAGGCTGGCCAGGTCGAACGGTTGGCCGTCAAGGGTTGTCAGCCCCAGGCTCTCTGCGGCGGGGATGGGGCGCTGCGGTTGAATCAGCTGGCCGTAGTTTTTTGTGCCATCGGGGCGCAGCCCAAGTGCCGGAACATAGTAGGCCAGCAGGGCGAAGACAACCGGAGCCAGGCACAGGACGAGGATCCAGATCAGTGGTTTTATCGAACGTGGCTTGACAGCTGATGAGGACGGGTGGGGGGTAGTGCTAACCACAGTTATTCCTTTCGTAAAGCGGTTGTGCCGCGTGATGACCGACGCCGCAGGGTACGCCAGGCCAGAACCAGCCATGCGCCTGCAGCAATGGCCGCAAAAGCAAACCACTGCACAGCGTAACCCCGGTTCTTGTCAGCATCGAGTGACGGGGTTGGCCAGTTTTGTATCAGGGGGGTGCCGTCTTCCAGTGCGGCGGCCGAGGTTTGTTGCAACACAGCAGGCAACAATTTTATGCCAGTTACGGCAGCAAAGTTTTCAAGGTCGATATTCTGTACTTCCAGCGGCACTTGCCCGGCCGCCGGGTCGGCGGGCAGGCCGGTGTCGGTTGTGCCGCCCAGGGTGCCCAGATCAAACAGCCGGGGGACGTGCTCACGCAGCTCGCCCCGGATGGTTTGAAGGCCGGTCGGGGCCGACAGCGGGGGCAAGGTTGCGTTGGCCCCCAATGGCCGGGGTATCCAGCCGCGCAGTACCAGGATGGCTCGATCGCTGTCAGCGATGGTTGCCAGTGTCAAAGCGGCCGAGGGGGTGTTACTGGTTGGGCTGTGCGTCGAAACGGACAGCGCCAGCGGCGTGGCTACCCAATAGCCGGGACGGCCTTCAAGGTTGCGGTTTGCCAGAAGCACGGTATACCGGTTCAGCCATTGGCCCGTAACCTGGGCTGCCCGCCAGTCTTGCAAGTCTGATTCGGGTGCGTCGGGGCCGATGGTTAGCGGGGCGGCCTGACGACCGGCCATGATGGTGGCGTGAATGGCTTCGCGCTCGGCGGCACGCCCCAGCTGCCACCGGCCAAGCGAGGCGCAAACTACCGCTACCACCGCCAGGAGGATAAACGCAGCAAGGGTACGAAATGAAAAAGAAGCGTTGGCCATGTCTGCGATAATTATAGTTTCTTCAGAGGGGCTCGCATGCGCTTCATTGTGATTCTGGTGTTTCTGGGCATTCTGGCCAGCCTGGCGTCGGCATTTGTGTACCTCATGCGCGACAAGGGTGGTAGCAATCGCACGGTCAATGCCTTGACGATCCGTATCGGCTTGTCGATTCTTCTGTTCCTGTTTTTGCTGTTTGCTAATTACATGGGCTGGATTCAAAGCACGGGAATCGGCCTGAGACAGTAGGGTCGTGCGGGCCTGGGTGGGCCCTGTCGGCAGAGGCCTGCACCCGCAGGGTCTGCGCTGCCGGTTGCGAACTGCGACAAGCGGATGCATCGGGAACGGATATAAAAAAACGGCAAACTGTTTATGCAGTTTGCCGTTTTTATCAGCCCGGCGTTAACGCCGGGCCAGTTGTAGCCGATGCGCCGGTTAGAACCAGTAGATGAACAGGTACAGACCCAGCCACACGACGTCAACAAAGTGCCAGTACCAGGCCGCCCCTTCGAAACCGAAGTGATTGTCGGCGGTGAAGTGGCCTTTCATGACACGGAAGAAGATGACCAGCAACATGGTGGCGCCCAGGATGACGTGGAAGCCGTGGAAGCCGGTGAGCATGTAGAACAACGAACCATAAGCCCCTGAATTGAATTTCAGGTTCAGGTCGTTGTAGGCGTGGATGTATTCGTAGGCCTGGCAG
>JBAYOZ010000119.1:0-5723 GCA_041677965.1 Pusillimonas sp. | reverse complement strand
CGCGCGAATACGGGCCGCTTAGCCGGGGCGAAATCGGCACATCGCTCAGCCATATCTTCCTGTATCGCGCCATGGTCGAAAACAACCTGCCCTACGCGGTTATTCTTGAAGACGACGTGTGCCTTAGCGACGACTTCGCCGCTTTGCTGAACACTGACGCCGAAAGCGGCCTGGCCCGGCTGTTCAGCCCCGAACAGGCAGTCATGGTGCAGCTTACCCATGTACGTCGTGGTTACAAGGCCACCGCCAAACCGGTGGGGGACACCGGCCGCGAGATCATCAAACCCCACGGTGGCGTCTGGCTGACGGGCGGGTATTTCATTACCCGGGCGGCCGCCAGAAACCTGGCACAGGCACTTTACCCGGTCTGGGCCGTGGCCGACTTCTGGAACCGGTTTGAAGAACTGGGCCTGCTAACATTATGGGCGCTAAGCCCCAACGCCCTGTGGGAAGCCGAAGAAGCGCAGCAATCGACCCTATCGGCCAACCGGGTCGCCCGGCCCAAAAAGAAAAAGACCATTGGCCAGAAACTGCACAGGGTTAAAGATGACCTGTTCATCAAACCGTTTTTTGTAAAAACACTGGCCCGCCAAACCGGCCCCCGGCAGCCAGGGCAGGTTTCACGTTAAGCCGCTGCAACAGCAAACCGGCCCGCCGCTGCCGGCATAGGCAGGTTTCGCATCAAGCCTTTGCAACAGCGTACCGACGCGGGTCCGACAGGCTTAAAAATACGGCCACAAAAACGGCGTAAAAACTTAATGTATGCATGCGCCGGAACATGGTTTCGGTAAAACCGAACACCAGAAACCCAAGGCACAGGGCCAACCCCATGGCCGCTGCCACCCGTGCAGGCTGCGGTACCGTATGGCTCAGGCGTTTCAAAAAATACCCGCATGGCGCCAGGTAAGCCAGCAATAACCCCATAAAGCCAGGCAGACCAAACGAGGCCAGCATGAACAGCAAGTCGTTGTGCGGCTCGCCAAAATAATCATCAATGCCAATGACAAAATCACCCACCAGCCCCTTGGGGTGTGAATCGGTAACCATGGTTTCATGAAAGCGGCTGCCATCGCCCAAACCCGTCAACGGGTGCTGGACAAACATATCGACTGACGCACGATACAGCTGCAAGCGGATACACACTGACGAATTCTCGGTGTAGCCACTATCGCGACAGCTTATTACTTCGTCATACGCCAGCACCGCCCTGTCGCGCATAATGTCGCTGCTGGCAAAAACAGCCACCAATGCGGCCAGCATTACCAATGCCGCGACAAGCGCCCGGCGCCACTGCTGCCAGCCAACAAACAGCGCCGCGGCCAGCAGCACAAATACCGGCATGGCAACCCAACCCGAACGGGTCTGCGTCAATACAAAACCGGCCAACGAAACCGCTGCCGCCAAGGCTTTAAGCACACGCTCGGCACGCGGCCACTGCGTTTGCTGCCACCCCAACGAAAATGCCGCCACAACAGCCATGTAGGCCATGTAATTACCGTAAGTGACCGCATTGTGACCCGGCGTGGCCGGACGCACAAAATCGGGCAGGGTCAACGACAAGACCACCCCGGCCGACAGCACCCCGGCAGCGGCAGTACCCATGACCCCCCATTGCAAATACCTGGATGGCACATACGCCAGGGCCAGCAACACAACCCAGAACCCGAGAAACAGCCGGATCGCGCCCTCGCCATTTGCACCGGCCCAATCCCCGTAGTACAGCGACGCGCCGGCCACCGCCAGTAACAGTACCGAGAACGAGGCCACCCCCCATTTGTAATCACGCGTCATTTGCCCTGCACCCGCAAAACGGCGCTGTACCAGCAGGGCAAGGCAAATGAACAGCGTGACATAAAACAGGCCACTGGGCGTTTTGGCACTGTTCAGGTTTGCGAACGGCTGTACAGCCAGCAACACGGCAAGAAGCAAATACATGGAAGAACGGATGACAAAAAGGAATGGGAAGCGGCCCGGCCAGCAGAGCGGCACGACACGACGAACAGGGCCTCGCGCAGCAACGCCCTGCATATGTTAACCGCTTGCCAGGAAACACTAGAAACGATGTTGAACCCGCAACGTGGCGCCGTGATCAACCCAGCCACGCGACAACAGCCCCGCATACCCGATGCTCAGCTGGCCATGACGCCCCAACGACGTCGATACCATAACCCGGGCGGTCAGGGCATTGGCCGATACATCACGCCCGGCGACCACAAAGGGCGCAGCGGCCTGGCTATCACGAAAAGACGCTGTAGCCGCCACCGGATGACGGCTCTTGCCATGGCGCCAGGCCACTTCTGCCTGGATCTTGCCGGCACCCAACGCCGTACGAAACGCCTTGACAGCCTTAAGCCCAAGCGAGGCATAGGCCGCAATGTCAGAGGCATCCGCGTAGCGCAAGGCCGCTTGCCCGCCCGACTCGGTGTACGCAGGGGTGCGCTGATGCACCACAGCCATCTGTACAAATGGCCGGAGCATGGCCGCAGGCCCCAGCGTTACCTGACCAAACCACTGCACGGTGCGGCCGCGCCAGGCACTGTGCAACCACTGGCCCACACGACCGGCCTGCACCGTACGGCGTGTGCGTACGTCGTGCCATTCGGCCGCCAGGCCCGTCTGCACGTGCACCGCTTCATTTTGCCAGGACAAGTCTACGCCGGCATGCAGGCTGCGCAACGTGGTCCGGCCTTCACCCGGGCCGCCACGCTGGCTTGACTGACGCTGTTGCGCCCCGGCAAAACCACCGATGGCCAACGCATGATGGGCCAGATGACGCACCCCCACGGTCAGGCCACGCAACGTGCGGACATAACCGGGTATGGCCGCACGTTGCGCCGCGTGCCCCTGGGCCTGATAAGCGCTTGCCCAGACCCCGGCACGGTCGGCAGACCGGTTTGACGCCTCGTCCAGCACGGCATCGCGAACAAACCGGCTGTCATCCAGCAAACTGGCCCGCACATTCGTGGGCCAAACTCCGGTCAATTGCGCCAATGCCTGGCGGGCATCGCTGCGATCAAGCACGACAATGGCATCGTAAAGCAAGGGAAGGTCTTTCCTGGCCGGGGTAGCTTCGGGTTCCTGGGCAGCGGGGCGCCCCGGAACGACGGCGTCAGGCACAGCCGCCACGTCGGGGCCTGACTCTGGAATCACGGCGGCGGGGCTTGCGGGCACTATGGGGTCTGGCGCAACAACAGCGACTTCGGGTAACGGCACTGGCACAACGGCCGGCGTTTGCGTCACGTCAGGGGTCACTATTGACACCTCGGGCTCATCTGCAGAAACAATCTCTCCCACAGCGGCCTCTTCAGGCGTGGTGGCCACATCGCTAACAGGCACATCATTGCGCTCAAGCGTCAGCGTCACCGACGACGCGTCATAACTGAGCGAAGGCGTCAGAAATGCAAAATTGCTGCTGACACGATCAAAGCGCGTGCCCCCCAGACCCCCCGTTGCTGTCAGGAACCGGTAGTGCGTCAAGGGCTGCCAGTCGCCGGCCTCGGCCAACGCCTGCACACTGCCCGCCAGGGTGGCCTGACCACCGACCACCAGCGCATCGTGACGCCCGTCCGGCGCCACTTCCAGCGACAGCGTCGCGCCCGCATCAAACTGTAAATTCCCGGGAATCGTCAGCACACCAATACTTGCACCAGGCGCCAGCGTACCCCCGTCACGAACCCAGACAGACGCCACCGACCCGATGCCTTCAAGCCGTGCCCCCGTCATCACCTGAACCGACCCGGAAAACAACTCGTCAATCGCCAGGGTGCCCTCTTTAACACGGGCCAGACCGCTGTACCCCAGCGCATCATGCGCCAGTACCAGCCGGCCTGCGCCGGTTTTTTCGAACCCCGCACGCCCGGCCAGCACACCGGCATGACGTGCCTGACCGCCATGCACGTGCCAGCGTATGGGTGCCAGACTGTCGGGCAATGTAACGGCATACCCCGGCGGTATCGGCTGTTCGGCCAACGCCATGGCATCAAACTGGGCATTTTCTGATACGCTGACCCCCGGCGCATAGGTTAATGCGGCGCCCGCGTTGACCTGCAAACCGCCACGCCCGATGGCGCCATCGCTGGCAACCGTCAGCTCGCCCTGCAGCACCCGCGTCACACCCGCCACCGTGCTCTGCCCCGCCAGCGCCAGGCCACCGTCACCCAGTTTGATCAGCCCTTCCATCGACCCCGGAACATTGGCAATTGCCCCCGACAAAGTGGCATGGCCTTGTGCCGACACCGCAATTACGGCAGCCTCACCAACCAGCAGATCACGGGTGTCCACATAGGGTGAAGCCGTTATTTCCCAAACGGTGTCCCCCAAAACAAAAGGGGCATGCGTTTCATCCGCTTGCCCCCCGACTGCCGAACCTGGAACCAGAACCATCAGGCCCCCTGCAAAACCACCGACACACCAACTTCCGAACCGCCACAGATGCTTTTTAATTATCATCGAATGCTCCGAAAATTCCGGCATATCGCCGGGAAGGGAAACGGCCAATCTGTCAAAACATGACAAATTGTGTGCATTATGGCGATTTCAGCAATAATCACAATGTGAAAACCCCTATTTACGAAATGGGTATTTCGCCGTACTCGCGCGCGTCTCTGCCCGCTACCAAAAGATTACGTTTGAATGACATGAAATTATTTTGATTTTCGGTGCCAATTAACACAAAAGGCTGATTTTTTTCCACGCATCATCTGGGACAATCCGGTTCAACCGTTTACAATACCCATTAAACCGTAACAAAACCGAACAGGTTTGCCCCCAATGCCCTCACAGATACCGTGCTTCGTCCTTGGCCCTGCCCAAGACGCTTCGCAACGCGAAGCCGTTCGCGCACGCCTTGAGGCCTGGGGGGTGCGGGTTACGTTTTTCCCGTTGATTCCGCCGTCTTCCATCGAAGAACGCTCGCTGGGCTCTTACATCAACATTGAAAAAAACATTACTGAATACGGCGATGTCCTGACACGGGTAAATGTGGCGGTAGCGCTTAGCCACATTGCCGTATACCGGCATATCCTGAATCACCACATCCCCGGCGCCATCATTCTTGAAACTGACGCTGACATCAGCCCCGACTTTCCGGCACTGCTTGATACGCGCTCGACAAACTGCCTTGAACACATGTTTGGTGCCTACGAGCCTGCCGTAATCATGTTGACCCATGTCGAGCAGGCCTACCGCAACCCGTTTCGCCCGGTAGGCAATACCGGCTTCAAGCTGGTGCGCCCCTATGGTTCGGTACGGCAATCAAGGGGGTACTTCATTACCAACGCCGCCTGCCATAACCTGGTCAAAACGCAATATCCGGTCTGGACCAGTGCCGACCACTGGGAAGGCTTTGTCGAACAAGACCTCTTCCGGCTGTGGGCCCTTACCCCCAACGTGGTCTGGGCCTGCGCCAACACCCCGGACGACCCCTTTTACCCGCCCAAACGCGCGGGCCGCCCAGGGCACCTGCTAAGCCCCATGCAAAAAATCTGGGCCCGAACCGTTACCGAACCGTTGCTGGTTCAAAAACTGCCTCAAGGGCAACAAATACACTAATTATGCGGGCACCTGTTCAGCGCCCGCGCATCAGGTGCCGCTTGCCAGACAGCCCGTTTAAAAACCGGCACATAGTACAATCGGCAAGGCACTGCCTTAGGCAATGCCTTTGCTGTCTACCACTGTCGCCAACGGGCTTTTTTGCTCAATAACTATAACGCCTGAACGATGCT
>JBAYOZ010000118.1:0-5798 GCA_041677965.1 Pusillimonas sp. | reverse complement strand
TGACCACAAAACCCGTCAGTTCGTCAGTTATTACGTGCGCCCCAACGGTGATGATGGCAGCCGCTTGTTGTAACCGGTCGAATTAGCCACGGGCACTGAACAAAATTAACCACGGGCACTGAACGAATTGGCCACTGATGATGTGGCTGGCGTAAAAAAAGCCGCGCTTGTGTTTTTGATCACAAGCGCGGCTTTTTCAGGTGTGTAGCCGGGTTTAAAGTTCCCCGTAGGAATGCAGCCCTGACAAGAACATGTTTACCCCCAGGAAGGCGAAGCTGGTAATGACCAGGCCAACCAGCGCCCAGTAGGCCGCCATGGTGCCGCGCAGGCCTTTCATCAGGCGCATGTGCAGCCAGGCCGCGTAGTTCAGCCAGACGATCAGGGCCCAGGTTTCTTTAGGGTCCCATTGCCAGTAGGTGCCCCAGGCGTCAGCGGCCCACAGGGCGCCAAGAATGGTGGCGACTGTAAAGAAAGCAAAACCAATGGCAATGGCACGGTACATGATGTCGTCGAGGATTTCCAGCGACGGCAGCTTGTTGGCAATGGGCCGACGGAACGCCAGAATGATGCCCACCAGCACGGCGCCGACCCCGAAGTACAGCATCCAGGTGGCTGACAATTCACGTGAGCCGAACATCAGCGGTTCCGAACACAGGATGGCACCCAGAATGAACAGCGGAATCAGCTTCTTGCGCGACTGCGTTTCGCCGTGCTCTTTGACCAGATAGGCAAACCCGACCATGGCGGCCAGCGAGAACGTGCCATAGCCAATGAAGTTGGCGGGTACGTGAATTTTCATCCACCAGCTTTTCAGGGCCGGTACAAGCGGCTGGATTTCGAAGGCATCGCGGGTAAACGTGTACCACAGCAGGAAAATGACGGAAGACGTGACTACCAGCAGCACAAAGCCACCCAGCGCCCGTGTGGCGTAACGGCGTTCGTAGTACAGGTAGAACAGTGCGGTGATAAGGGCAAACAGCACGAAGACTTCGTACAGGTTGCTGACCGGTATGTGACCGATGTCGGGTCCCAGCAAGTGGCCTTCACGCCAGCGTACCAGCATGCCTGTGGTGCCCGCATAAATGGCACCCCAGGTCAGGGCCGTGCCCATCCAGCTGGCCGTCTGGCTGAAGAAACCGGCCCAGTAGGCCACGGTAGCCAGCACAAACAGCGCGCACATCCAGAGAATGGCCGATTGCGATGAAAACAGGTATTTCAGGAAGAAGACGGTTTCGGCCCGGGTGATGTCGCCCTGGTCAATGGGCCCGCCGGCAGCGTACAGCCAGATGGCGAACAGCGCGCTGATGCCCGAGGCAATGAACAGGGTACGCAGGGGCCGCCATAACCAGGCCATCCAGGCCACGCCCGGTACCGTCATGGCCAGAATGACCTTCTCGTAGATGTCCATGCTGTCAGGGAAGCGCAGCAGCGCCCAGGCCGCCCCGGCGGCCAGCACCAGGAAGAAGGCAATATCAGACAGGTCGGGTTTGCCGCGAACGCCGCGGCGGTCGCCGCTGGCGGTCATGGCGGCGTTCCAGCCAGAGGTGGAAACGGTGGTTTCAGACATGATGGGCCTCGTTACGAAGACAGCGTGTTGATGGCCGCCTTGAATTCGCCGAATTCACGGTCGAAGTCAAGGTTGCGGCGTTGCGACGTCATGGCGGCCAGCCAGTGGCTGCCTGTGCCGTTGGGCTGAACCCAGACCCAGATCCGGCGGTCGCGCACATAAAACATTGAAAATACACCAATAACCAGAAACAGGCAGCCAAGATACACGGTATTTTGACCGGGGCTTCGGGCGACCTGGAATACGCTGGCCTCGATGTGGTCGAACCCGGTCATGGACAACAGGAGCGGGGCCGGGTAGTCGGGCAAGGTGCTGAGTGCCAGCAGCGCCTGTTGCAGCCATTGCGTTTCACGCGGACCGTTTTCGCCTTCGTAGTCAATCGGGTCAAGACCGCGTTGCATCAGGTCAAGGTCACGCAAGCGTGTCAGTGACAGCTGGATCATGGGCACGGCAAAGCCCAGGAAACGGTCACGTTCTTCGGCAGGTACGCGCTCGATAACGGCATTGAACCCCCCGGTGGCGAAGGCTCCCAGAGCCGCAGCGGCAGCGGTTTCAAGCAATGCCGCCTGTTCGGGGTTGCCTGAATTCTCGGCAGCGAAAATGCGGGCGGCCTGGCCCCGCAGGGCCGGATCATTCAGGGCAGCCCGCAGGTTCATGAACCCGTTCAGGCTGCTGGTGTTATCGGCCGGGATACGGATATAGCGGAAGCTTTCGGAAGCGTTCTGGCGTGCACCGATCAGGTAAACCGGGCCGGCATCCAGCACCATGGGCATCATGTAGTTGTTATATTCGTAAGATTGTCCGTCGGCCCCTACCAGCCGGTACTGAACGCTGGGGCCGACATTGCGCAGGTCTTCCTGACGGCTGGCTGTAGCGCTGCCGGTAACCGATGCAACGTGCTCGAGCAAGGCCTTGGGCTGCGGGTTGATCTCGTTGTTCAGGTTTTCAACGTTGATAACGCGCAGGTTCGACACATCAAGACGCAACGGTACGGGTTCTGAACTGGCGTTAAGGGTGATTTCGGTGGGTTCGCCCACCACCGTGCTGACGTCAAATGTGGTGCGCGCTGCGCCGGCCAGCGGCCAGGCCTGCAGCTTGACGGTGCTGCCACCGTCATCGAAGCTGGACTGGTAAACAGTAACCCCGTTGTAGCGCAGGGGTTCATTGACAGCAATCACGCGTTCGAAGCGCTCGTTGGTTGCCGGGTCATGAACTTCGACATAGCTTTTGAAACTGCTGGGCATGCCGGTGGAATAGTATTCGACATCAAACTTTTTCAGTTTCAGGGAAAACGGCAGTGGTTGTACCAGCACCCCCTCGCCCTGCGCCACGATGGCGTGGCTGCTTTGTCCGCCTTCAGGCACCAGCATATTGGCCCGGTAACTGGGGTTGGTAACCGACAGCCGCCCGGATTCTGGCACATTGGCAATTAGCATGTTTTCGGTGATGGGCGCTTTGCCGCCCAGCCACACCTGCAGCCGTATGGGCAGTTCGCTGTCAAGAATGCCGCCGATACAGATCACCACAATGGCGGCATGCGCAAAAATATAGCCCAGCTTGTTCGAGCTGCCTTTTTTGGCTGCAAGCAGGCGGCTGTCGGCGTCAATGCGCTCTTTGACCTTGTAACCCTGGCGTTCCAGCAGTTTGCGGATGTTCTGTGTGCTGGCGTCTACGCTGGCGGTGCTGCCGGTTTCAACCTTGTGATGAAACGCACGCAGGCTGCTGGCCCGCACATGCTCGCGAAACGAGCGCATGTCCTTGACCATTTTGGGCGTGTTGCGCGTCAGGCACAGCGTGGTCGACACCACCAGAAACGCCATGATCAGCAGGAACCACCAGCTGTTGTACACATGCCATATGGAAAAAACATCGAAAACGGCATACCAGAACGGCCCGAACTGGTCGAGGTAGGTGTTGGCGACCTGGTTTTGTGCCAATACCGTGCCGATGATGCTGGCCACACAAATGAACACCAGCAGGCTGACGGCAAAACGCATCGAGCCCAGCAATTCGAACAGATCGGCGCCGCGCTGGCGCCATGAAGATGTGTGATTCACAGGATGCAATTCATAAAAAAAGGGGGCGCCGGTATGAGCCCCCCCTTTATGACCGGCTGCTGCAGGTTTAGTTCTGCATGAAACGGGTCAGTTAGCGCAGACCAGCCGCGTAGTCGGCCACGGCGGCGATGTCAGAGTCGGACATGCGGTCGGCGATGTCGTGCATCATGGGGCTGTTGGCACGGTCGTTGCTGCGGAACAATTTGAGTTGCTCGGCGATGTAGCTTGGGAACTGACCCGCCAGACGGGGGAACTGACCGGGGATGCCGGCACCGGCCGGGCCGTGGCAGGCCGCACAGGCCGGTACACCACGTTCGATAAGACCGCCGCGCCAGATGTGCTGGCCGCGTTCCATGGTGGCTTCGTTGCTTGCCGTTGCCGCTTTTTCGAGGTCAACTTTTTGCATCGACAGGTAGTACGACACATTTTTGATGTCGTCGTTGGACAGCGGGGTGGAAATTGCCGTCATGACCGAGTTTGCGCCATCAAGGCTGCGGCGAACAGGTGTGGCGCCGTCTTTGCTTTGAAATTCGCGCAATTGCTTGGCGATATATTCGTGAGGCATGCCTGCAATGCTGGGGTTGGCCGGCAGGGTACTGTTGCCGGCGGCACCGTGGCATGAAGCACAGGCCAGAATTCCGCGTGCGGCATCGCCGTTGGCGTAAAGCTGTTCGCCCTTGGCGGCGTCGGGTTTGGAGACGATAACGTCAGCGGCATAGCTGACGCCAAGAAGGGAAGAGCCCAGCAATAAACCACTGGCCACAAGCATTTTGGAAAGCGTACGCTTCATGAAGACCTCGATGGATCGCGATTTAGAAATTAGCCGCAACAGTTTCAAACCTTGAATTATACAATAGCGTATCAATCAAACCGTAGCAGGTATATTACATTGTCTATATTGCACCGTGCGGCGTTCACCACGTCAGCAGCCCGTCTCGACCAGCTTCCCCCGCCCGGGGCCCCCGAAGTTTGCTTTGTCGGGCGCTCCAACTGCGGCAAATCGTCAGCCATCAATGTGCTGACCAATCAGCGGCGACTGGCTTTTTCCAGTAAAACGCCAGGTCGTACGCGGCTGATCAACATGTTTGGCATTCCCGACCCCCTTACCCCTGGCGAATCGCTGGGGTTTCTGGTCGACCTGCCCGGTTACGGCTACGCAGCCATCGGCCGCGAGGCGCGCGAAGAGTGGGCCGATGTGCTGGGCGCCTACCTGCACGAACGTGACTCACTGGCCGGGGTGGTGCTGTTGCTTGATATCCGCCGCGGCCTGACCGAGCTCGACCGTCGCCTGGCGCGCTGGATCGCGCCGACGGGTCGTCCGGTGCTGGTCTTGCTGACCAAAGCCGACAAATTCCCGTACGGGCAGCGTATCAAGGCCGTACACGCCATTAAAAAAGAGCTGGCCGATATCGGCACGCTTCAGGCCATTCCGTTTTCTGCCACGCACCGTATTGGTCTGGAAGAGGCGGCAACGGCCATTCAAAACTGGATCTCTCCTCAGGTGGTGCCATGACTTCATTTATTGTCAATGCCGATTTTCCGTCGGCTCGCCCGCGTCGTAATCGTCGCGATGATTTTTCCCGTCGTCTGGTGCGCGAAAACGTGCTCACCACCAACGACCTGATCTACCCGGTGTTTGTCATGGAAGGCCAAGGGGTGCGTCAGCCCGTTCCCTCCATGCCCGGCGTAGTGCGCTATTCGCCCGACACCCTGATGGACGTAGCGGCCGAATGCGTCGAGCTGGGCATCCCGGTGCTGGCGATTTTTCCGGTCACTGACAGCGCTTTGAAGACACCTGACGGTATTGAAGCCACCAACCCCGACGGGCTGGTGCCGCGCGTAGTGGCGGCCTTGAAGCAACGCTTCCCTGAACTGGGGGTGCTGACTGACGTGGCGCTTGACCCGTATACCAGCCATGGGCAAGACGGGGTCATTGATGACGCCGGCTATGTGCTGAACGAGCCCACCGTCGACATGCTGGTGCGCCAGGCGCTGGTACAGGCTCAGGCCGGTGTCGATATTGTGGCGCCCAGCGACATGATGGACGGGCGCATCGGTGCGATACGCCAGGCGCTCGAAGCCAACCAGTTCATTTATACCCGCATCATGGCCTATTCGGCCAAGTATGCCAGCGCCTTTTACGGGCCGTTCCGCGATGCCGTGGGTTCGGCCGG